>CBDFIS010000005.1:0-31273 GCA_965248205.1 Bryobacterales bacterium | reverse complement strand
TTGGCCTTCCTCGTGTGGGTATGATACGCAAAGCTGCGGTTCCTGCGCAACGATTCGGACCCCGTTGCATCCGAGCACCAACACCGCCGCCGACCACGAGATCACGTCACATAAGCGAGATACTGTTCATCTAGTAAGCAAGACACTTCGGAGTGCAACACCATACCTCGGAACCGTGGACCACTTCTTGACGGTGAACAACTACAATTTCAGAGTGAATTCCACCAGCCCGTCAATGGATCGAAATACTCACGCCGATGGATAGCTGGTTTGCACAAGCCACGTATCCAATTCGCGAGCGAGTCTATTTCTTTCGTCTTGATAGGGGGCGTTCGTCGCTAGGTTCTCCACCTCTCCCGGATCATTCTCGAGATTGTACAGGTATTCGACTCCGTCAGCATAACGAATGTATTTCCATCCTCGGCCCCGGACCATGAAGCTACCAGGCGTGCCGGGATAAACCGTCCGGGTCTTTTCCGAGTTTGCCTGAACACGTTCCGTGAACGTGTAGGTTCGCGCTTCCGCGGGATCGCGTTGACCGAGAAGATACGGCGCCAGACTTTGCCCCTGTACTTCCCGAGGAATTGAACGCCCGAGCAGGTCCAAAAGCGTCGGCATGATATCAACGTGGCTGGCCGCGAGGCCTGTTTTCTGCGGCTTGACACGACGAGGATAACGTATGATCAGAGGAATCCGCGCGATCTCATCGTAGAAAGCACTGGTGCTCTTCCACACCATGCCATGCCCGCCAACCATGTCCCCGTGATCCGTGGTTAGCACGACAATTGTATCCCTTGCTCGGCCTGTACCATCCAGAGTGTCAAGTAGGCGTCCGATTTGATCGTCCACTAACCGAACACTCGCATAATAAATCCGCAGAAACTCCCGGACCCCTGGTTCACCCAGGCCCGCAACAATTCTCCGGGAAAAATCATTTTCAAATCGAGTCTCGCGATAATCAAAATTCGACGGCAACTCAATCTCGTCCGGAGAAAACGACTCGTAGTACGGAGATGGTACGACGTTTGGGTCGTGCGGTAAGTTAAACGAACAAGTGATCATAAAGGGCTTGGATTCCAAAGTGCTCAATCGCTCAACGGTGCGGTTGGCGACTCGGGCCTCGAACGTCTTCTCTACTGGAAGTTCCAACCGTCCCATCTTCGTGATAAATTCAGCATGTACGTGTCCTTTCCACTTATCACCCAGCGCCTCTACCGCTCGCTGCAATGGAGGTGCAACCGCCACGGGCATTACCCAGCCGTACCAGTTCATCCATGTTTCCCGGGGCCGTTTTCTGACCTCATGAAACGTCGATGCCATGTCGTGAGCGTATTCGTGGCCCTCACCGTACATGTCGGGCAAATAGGAGAGGTGATCTTCGGTCAGATGCAATTTGCCGTAGTGATGTGTCGCATAGCCGGCCTCGTTCAAAAGCTTCTCCGTAGTGATATCGCTCTTCTTGATCCCCTCCTCAGTGGGTAGCGTTGAGTGCGCAGGGTACTCACAGCGACTGACATTAGTGACAATTCCATGGCTGTGAGGATATCGCCCGGTCAGGATCGATGCCCTGCTGGGAGAACAAAAGGGAGTTACGCACGTTGCATCGGTAAACAATACACCCTCATCAGCGAGGCGATTAATGTTTGGCGTGGGAACAGGCCCACCATAGCAACCGAGAACTCGAGCGGTTAACTGGTCGGCCTGGATCATTAATATATTTGGCTTGTGGTCAGGTTCACCTGACTGCGGTTCGCCCTGCAGGTTGCTGGCTCTCGAAAGACCAAAGCTTCCGGTAGTTGCTCTAAGGAGGTTTCGCCGACTGATCCCTGTCACGTGGCGT
The DNA here is from genome assembly GCA_965248205.1 of Bryobacterales bacterium. GTDB lineage: Bacteria > Acidobacteriota > Terriglobia > Bryobacterales > UBA6623. The sequence goes on along the minus strand of CBDFIS010000005.1, from coordinate 29,433 downwards.
GTTTTCCTTCGATGGATTTCAGTGCTCGAACACTCTGTCCAGCTTCAAGCGCTAACAGCCTGTAGTGAGAGTCACTCGCTGGTGGTGCAGTTGGTTCGAGAATCGACTTTTCGTGGCACAGTGCAAGATGTTGCACCCCTAAAGCGGTTGAGGATGAAACCGTTGGGACCTCTAGAGGGCGCGACATGTCAACGCCCCTGGGCTTCCGATCGTCGATTCTTCACAGCCTCCAGTCCCAATTTCTGGTCTCGACTTTTGCCAAGGAGCTGCTGAGCGGCGAGAGGCTAGAAATACAGCTTGAGTGCCAACTGGATTTGCCGAGCCGGCAAGGAACTGCTGATCCTCCCAAACGCAGGAGTTCCAAAGCGGCTGTTGGGCTGGCCAAAGTTCGCTCGGTTGAAGGCGTTGAAAAGCTCTGTTCGAAACTGAAGTCGACCTCCCTCTCCCAGCTGTGGAATCCCAAAGTCCTTGTAAATACCAAGATCCCAACTGTGTACGCCCGGTCCAGTAATTATGTTTCTCCCACTGCTGCCAAAGGCGAACCGAGCGGGAAGCTGAAGGGCGTCTGTGTCGAAGAAACGTTCTGTGGTTTGTTGACTTGCCGGCAAGTTGGGATTCCTTAGCACGTCGGGACGTTGCCGTCCAACCCTCTGGCCAATATTGGCGTTGTCAAATGTTATCAGCGGATTCACCGGTCGACCCGTTCGTGCTTGGAAGATCCCCGTAAATTGCCAGCCGCCCAAAATACTGTCCTGCAAACTCGACCAGCTCGAACCAAATTTCCTTCCCTTGCCGAAGGGGAGTTCCCAAACCCAGCTTGAAGAGTAGATGTGGCTCGAATGAAAATCAGAAACGGCGCGATCATCATTGAGGTTGAACCTGTTCATAGAGTGATGGCCCCGATTTGAGCCTATATCGATTGACCGCCCCCAGGCGTAGGAGGAGAGAAAACTCAAGCCTTTGGCAAATTGTTTGTCCACTTTGATTTGCAGGGCATTGTAACTGGAGTTTCCGAGGTGATGGCTTATTCGAAGAGACGTATCATTTATGGGAAACGGGCGCCTCTTGTTCGGATCTCCGGGGCCAGGAGTTGTTGTGTTCTGTTCCACCCACTGATTCAGGTATGTCCCTTTATTCCCGACATAGCCTACATCCAGTACCATCGTGGGGGTCAGTCCATACTGAATATTGAAGTTCCATTGCTGCACGTAGGGAGTCCTGTTGAGCCGGTCTTGCGTTTGACCTACTCCAGGTGGTACTTCGCTCAGGTCAAGTGACGGGAAAACGGTAGCCACATTCTGGGGCTCAGCTCCAAATACCCGATTGAGCGAGACGAACTGATTGGCGGAGAAAGGCCAATTCCCACGCGCGGATTGGCCCTCCCAGACGAAATTGGATTCATAAAAAATCCCGTAGCCTGCCCGAAGGGTAGCCTTCTCGCCCAGCCTGTAAGCCAGTCCTATACGAGGCGCGAAATTATTGAGGTCTGGCTCCATGAAACCTAGACGGGCATTGGGCCCCTCCCCGGTAAGGGGGTTCGTAGTTTCCCAAACAAACTGACCGCGCTGCAGTGGATCGGGATCAAACGGTCTGACTCGAATATCAAACCATGCAAGTCCGCCTGGAGTCCCCGAGTGCGGGTCCAGTCCACCCTCGTAGTCACCTCGAAACCACTCCACGATTTCATACCGAAACCCTAGATTCAGCGTCAAGTTGTCGCTCAGAGTGATGTCGTCCTGCACGTAGGCATGGTATAGGTTGCGCTTCAGATCGGCCGCCGAGCCGCCTACAATGCGAGTTCCCGAGGAAGGCAAACCCAGAAAGTAGCTGGCAAGTGCCTGGCCGGTACCCTGGACGTTTCGGGGATCCGCGGTAGGCAGCGCATCGAAAAGCCAGTCTCCGAACTGGCCGTCGTGCAGAATCTCTTCATGCTCAAATTCAAAGCCCAGGTTGATGGCGTGCCTGCCCCGTGTAAGTGCTAGGTTGGCCCGCCCTTGTTGCGATACCTGCGGCCCGTTCACAAAAGACCGGACCTCAGCCGGGGCGATGCCCGGCACGCTGAATCTCACCGGAAAGTCGTCCTCGCCCGGACCGGTCTTCCTGGGTACGCCCAGCAGACCGGCGTCAAAGACTGCGCCGATGCCTGGTGGGTCCGGAACGGGCGCGAGAGCAGGAAGTTCGTCACGCAGGTAGCCGAACTTGACGTCCAGGATACTCGTGGGCGATATGATGTAAGTGTCACTTAAAGCCAGATTTCTGAAATAATTGGTTCGAAAAAGAGTCACCGTCTGCAGTGTCTGCGGCTGGGCGAAGACGCGTCTAGAGTAGGCATAGCGTGCAAAGAACTGGTTCTTGTCACTAACTCGATGGTCTACCCTCCAAATGAGCTGATTGTCGTCGCGCGATACAGGGTTGAGATTCACGTTATTACTTAGCCCCGGCCCCAGGCTAGGGAGGTTTGGTGTGGGGTAGAAGATGTCCGTATATGCCTGGGTCACCGGATCCAGGCGGGTTGCAGGTATCTGATTATTGGGGAAGGGGTCACGGATGAACTGGTCCGAATTGGTCGGATCGGGAACTGTCGTTAAAGGATCGAAGATGGCCGGTGCGGGGGCGCCGGTATGATCGACGGAAAGATCACCGCCAACCTGGGAGGTAGTCGGAACAATCGAAAAACGGTTCTGACCGCGTCGGGTGCGAAAGCCTTCATAACTGACAAAGAAGAACGTGCGGTTGCTGACAATCGGTCCTCCCACGTTCGCCCCAAATTGATTTTGCGTAAACTCTGGTTTCTGAGCTGCGAAGAAATCGGTGGCGTCAAAATTGTCATTGCGGAGGAAATGGAATACACCTCCATGGAATTCATTTGTGCCACCCTTGGTCGCAACATTAACGTTGGCGCCGGCTCGTGCGCCGAGTTGTGCTGATGTGATATTCGTCTGGACCTTGAATTCCTGAATCGCGTCGATTGACGGCTGGATCGCCTCGTATTTGAAAAAATGTTCGTTGTTACTCACCCCATCGAGGGTGAAGTTGTTCATCTCACTGCGATTGCCCGACACGGAAGTACTGGCGCCGCCAACCACGAAAAAGCCACCGGCATTGTTCCCCTGGGTCGCTCCGGGGATCAACAAGGTTAACTGAACGAAGTTCCTGCCATTGAGAGGCAATTCGCGAACCTTCTTGCTGTCCACGACGGTTCCCACTGTACTGCTGCTGGTTTGTAGCAGTGGAGCGGCTTCCGTGACTTCCACGCGCTCAGTAATGTCTCCAAGCTCAAGCTGAATGTCAAGGCGGACGGTTTCATTGACCGGCAGGAGAACACCTTGTCTAACATACTTCTTGAATCCGACCAGCTCTGCTTCCACACGATAGCTAGAAGGGAGAAGCGACGGTACGTTGAAAATCCCTAAGGCATTCGTGGTTGTACTTCGCGTGTTCCCTGTTTGCTCATCAGTTACTACGACGGCCGCTGCGGGAACGACAGCGTCACTTTCGTCCTTGATAGTACCCCGGATGATACCGCTCGTCCCGACTTGCGCTTCGAGCGCCGAACTGAATACGAGACTGACGGCTATCAGAGAAAAGAGAAAAGTAAGACGGGTTTCGCGTGCCATTGATCCTCCCTTTGCCGAGCCTAGCTGGGCGGTGAAGGGTGTCCGCAGAGCATTCGCAGACGCCACAGTAGACTTAGCCCAGGGTCAACAGCGTGTAATCCTCCCCCGGCTAGATCGCAAAGCACCCGTTCAAGAGCCCAGCAGTTTTGCGGCGTTTCCTACAACGTTTTATGTAACATAAACTATCAGGTGTTGTCAAGCGTGGACCGTCTCTGGGTCGAGTGGGGTTGCTTCCGCTCCAGCCGAGCCAGAAGAGTTCCGGCGGGGCATGGGAGTCGAATTCCTACCTTGCCAAAATCAACTGGTTTCGGCAGGTCTAGGGCACGCCGGTTAACTCCTTCGTTTTGCCCGTTTCTGACTGGATGTTCCGGCGAGGGTTTCGGCAGGGCCCACTGAAGGTACTTTCGGCAGATGCAGTGTTCTTCAGCCCCAATCCGATCCATCCGCTCGACGCCATCGGCAAACGGTGGCCGACTACAGTGGACCTATCCGTCGCTGAGTTGGCGGGGACCATGGCTTCCGAGCGAGCGACGATCAGGGGGGCAAGCGGGCACGCAGAGGGAAACCGAGCCAACGTCATGATGGGCCACCGCGGCAGTTCTCGACCCGAAGTGTGTCCAGTGAAGGCTGGCATGTTCAGTCGGAGACATAGCCACCGGGTCTCGAAAAGTCAACACCCCCGGAGGCCGCGGGAGGCTGGGGGCCCATATCATAGGTAATACAGTTTTGATAGACTGCCGAAGCAGGTGCTCTGTTGTCAGCGCGCAGGAGCGGCAGGAGGTACTGAGATGGGAATTGATCGCAGGACATTCGTGAGAGTGGGGCTCGGGAGCGCTTTTGGGGGGTTGCTGTCTCTTGCAACTGGTGAGGAAGGTTCTCATTCCGGAATCAAGATTGGGACGTTCTTTTCGCCACAGCCGGCCGATAATGACTTGGCGTTTCTTAGGCACACGGGTGTCGAATACGTCTCGATCTATACAACAATCGACGACATCAGCTCCGAAGCCATGCTGCGACACCGCCGTCGCATGGAGGCTAACGGCATCCGGGTTTACAATATCGGCATCCTTGATCTGCACTGCGATCCAACGATCGTGCTGGGGTTGAAAGGCGTCGACCAGAAGATCGAGCAGTACCAGCAATACCTCCGTAACCTTGGCAAGGCGGGGATTCACTACACGACCTACGCCCACATGGCGAACATCAAGAACCAACCCGTCCCGGGTTACTATCAAACCGCGCGTGTGGCGGGCAGAGGAGGCGCTACAGCACGAGAATTCGACCTAGAGATCGCCAAGCAGCTCCCGCTGTCACACGGCCGCGTCTACTCAGAAGATCACATTTGGGGCACGTTCACCGACTTCATGCAAGCGGTGATGCCGGTCGCTGAGGAAGCTGGTGTCCGCATCGGCCTCCATCCCGACGATCCACCGGTGGCATCGCTGGGTGGCGTGGCACGGTGTTTCCGGAGTTTCAAAGCCTATGAAAAGGCGATTGAGATCGCCGATAGCAACAACTTTGGTCTCTGCTTCTGTGTCGGAACGTGGGCGGAAGGCGGTACAGCGATGGGGAAAGATGTAGTTGAAATGATCCGCTACTACGGGCCCCAGAAGAAGGTCTTCAAGATCCATTTCCGGAACGTCAACCAGCCTTTGCCAAAGTTCCGCGAGACATTCGTGGACACCGGCTACCTCGACATGTATGAGGTGATGCGAGCACTCCGGGACGTTGAGTTCGAGGGTATCGTCGTTCCAGATCACGTGCCTGGTGGCGGCTACCAGGAAGTGAACCACTCCTTCACCATCGGGTACATGAAGGCCTTGCGGGATCGCGTGAACGCAGAGTTTCCTGCGGCATAGGCCACAGCGCCGGACGCACCGCCGCCCCACAGCTGGAGCCCCTTCGGCAACTTCGGAGTCCCGGTTCGAGGGAGACCCGGCAGGTCTATTTCTAGGGGTTGGACTTTGTGGCGTGTCCGACCTACGCCCGGTAGCAGCGACACTAGCAATTTCCCGTGCCCCGGAACCGGGCAAACATGGATTTCAAACCCGGCCGATTCATCGGAGCTGTAGGTAACGAATTGGCCGTGGGGCGAGAACCGCGCCCCCTTTCTCATCGACGCGTGCTTGCAGAAAGGGACCCTATCTTCGCCGGTGTTTCCCCGCTGAGCTCACAGTGGGCTCTTGCGTCGCGGGCCAGGCGTCCCGTGAGTCCGCAAACAAGTCACGCGGCGATGATCACCGTGACAGCCGCCGGACTAAGGGGGGATGGCATCACTGGCCTTCTTCGAACACCGCATCCTGCCTTGATTTTTGTCCCTGGAGAAAGGCCAGAAGATCGATAAGCTCTTGCCGAGTCAGATCTTGATCGAAGCCGTCCGGCATGAGCGACACCGCCGAGAGTTCCGTGGAGACGATGTCTTTTCGAGGGATGCGGGTACGGTCGCGCGGCCCGGAGATGATGACCAGAGCGTCGCCGGTGCTCTCTCCGCGCACTCCGACGTACACCTCCCGCGCTGTCTCAACACGGTAGACCTCATGCTCGGGAACGAAGCTCGCGTTGGGGAAGATGACGGCCTCGAGGATGTCGAGGCCCGGACGAACAGCGCCCACGGCAGTAAGGTCGGGGCCGACGTGACCGCCTTCCAAGCCGATGGTGTGACAACTCGAACAGGCAGCTTTCTCGCCGAAGAAGATATTCCGGCCGCGCCCTACGTCTCCGCCGGCGCGCAGCAGGGGTTCCAGCTTCTTTAGTTTCTCGGCTTGGCGCTGCTTCTCTTGATCGAGGTGGGCCAGCAGCGGCCTGGCGTCAGCTTGCACCTGGTTCGGGAAATTCTTTAGCAACGCCCGCAGCCGTTCGCCGGCGACGGTGCCGATGGCGCCGGGCGCCTCGAGAAGCGCCGCCACGACTTGGCGCCCCATCTCCTCTTCATGATCTTCGCGGAATATCTCCAGCAGGGTCGGCAGCACGAGCGGGCCGGCTTTCGGCAAATATTCCGAAGCTACAAAGAGCCGCTGTTCGGGATTCAGCCCACCTTTGCTCAACGCGTGCGCCGCCGAGAACCGCAAGGTGGCATCGGTCCCCGGCCGAAGCAGGCCTAGCAAGAAAAGGAAACTCGGCTCCGAGAGTCCCGGGCGACGCGCAACCAGCGCCGCGAGGGCGGCGGTTCGCAAGTCTTCGGATTCATTCGTATCGGCGGCAAGGCGGTTCAGTTCGTCGTCCATGCCGGCGATGCGACGGGAAGCAACGATCGCAATGACCTTCCGCCGGATGGCGAGGTGGGTTCCCCGCACGAGCGCGCGCATCTCCGTCAGCCAAACCGGCGGAAGCTCGTCCAGCGAACTCTCGTCGATTGTATCGAGAAGAAACAGCTTGCGCTCGGCGCTCGTCGACGGAGCGGCTAGAAGACGGGCGATCATCCGCTGCACGCCCGCATCGGCGGCGAAGGAGAGCAAGGCGGCGCGAACGGGTTCGAGCGAATCGGGCGCGGGATCGCCGGCTTCAAGCCGCGCACGGAGGTAGTCGATGAGGCCGGAGGACCACTCCGGATGATGGCTGACGACCCATAGCACGGCATCCCCAAGACCCTCGTCCCTGGCGTCGAGAAGTGAGACAACCTGCTCCCGCCGCAGCGGCGAATCCTCCATCTGATCGAGCGCGATCAGAGCCGCTTTTCGGACGGCGGGACTGTTGTCTTTCAGCGCCGACACCAGCGGCTCGGGATCACGGAGCCGGATCAGCGCGTATATGAGAGCGTGCTCGACGAAGCGGTCCGCCGGTTGCGCCGACACGGCAAGCAAAGCCTCGACAGCGCCCACGTCACCGATTCGTCCCAGAGCCTCGGCCGCCTGCCGGCGTCCGGCGGCCTCATCGCTTTGGAGCATTTGCAGCAGGCCGCCGACCGCGGCTTTGGTGCCATTCAACCCGGCCATGCGCGCGGCGGCGACGCGGACGTCCAGATCCGAGTCACCGAGCGCGGCTTGCGCCGCCGCGGCCGCGGCCGCACCGCCGATCCTGCCGAGGGCGAACACGGCCAGCACTCGTGCCTCCAACGGCGCTTGACTCTCCCGCACCTGCTTCAGCGCCCCGGCTGCGGACGATCCCGTCTCAATCAGGCGATCGAACGCCCGGCCGCGCACCCTCGGCCTCTCATCGCTGAGCAAGGCAGCCAGCTCGCCGGGGCTCAAATCATCAAACTCGATCCGCTTGCCCCAAGGGTCGGCGGCGGCCTCCGCGTCCTTTTTGCGCACGCGATAGACGGCGCCCTTGAACTCGCTCTTGGCGATTCTCGAAACGGGACAATTGAGCAGATACCAGCCGCCGGTATCGAGAACGAGCAGGCTGCCGTCGGCGTCCTCCAGCACGTCGGTGAAGTGAAGATCGATGTCGGTGGAGGTCAGGAAGTCTTGATCGTCGGTGCGGTAGGTGGCGCCCTCGCGGTGCAGGATGTGCCGCTGGATGCGATGAGGGTTGAACTGCGCGCTGAAGAGGTTGCCCTGGTATTCGACCCCGAATGCATTGCCGCGGTAGCGCGTCAGGCCGGAGGGGGCTAGGCGGGCGAACTTGGTGACGGCCGGCAGCAAATCACCGGTTCGTTGGTAGGCCGTGTCGACGTAGGGCTTCCACATCGGGTATACGCCGCCGTCGATGTAGTGGAGGAGAGCGTCGCGCACGCCGTTCTTCGGTGTGGAGTAATAAGTCATCGTCCCGATAGTATCGCCCGAAGGGGTGAAGGCGATTTCCACGGGGTTGGCGAAACCGCCTCCGACAAACCATTCCAGCCCGGTTCCGTCCGGGCGGGTTCGAAAGACACGGCCGCGACCTTCAAGAATCCCGCCTTCCTTGGTCTTGACCTTGTAGGGCTGGGAAGAGCCGTAGGTGAGGTACATCCAGCCGTCCGGGCCGAGGTAGGGACCATGAAGAGTGGTCGCGCTTGAAACGACGGAGACGCCAGACTGGATTTCGTCGGGCCAGCCGCTGAGGATGACCTCGCGATGGTCGGCCACGCCGTCGTTGTCGGTGTCATCAAAACGCAACAGGTCGGGTGGCGCCGCTACATAGAGGCTGCCGCGGTGCCACTGCGCCCCGAGAGCCATCGTGATGCGGTCGGCGAAGACGTTGCTCTTGTCGAACACGCCGTCGCCGTCGGTATCCTCCAGGATGCTGATCCGGAACGAGGGGTCGCTGACTGCCACTTCATCCGTCGTGTTCTTGCCAGCGGACTCGCAGACAAACAGACGTCCCCGGTCATCGAAGGAAAAGAAGACCCCATACCTCACAAGGTCCTCCCCGGCTGCCTGTTCCACCGTGAATCCGTCGGGCACTTGAATCGAAGCAATGCCTTTGGGTCCGCCCATCAGTTCCAAGAGAAGCTGACTGACGCGGCCTCTGCCGCCGTAGGGAAGCCACGTTTCGGTCTCGGGCGGCGACAGCTTCAATGCAACCACGCCCGTCAATGCGAGCGCGACAAGAACAAGCATCCAGTTTCGAATGGAGCGGGGTGACATCGGGCGCCTCCTCGGGCTGGCGTGAATTCGTGGCGAGACTGGCGGATTTCATTATCCTGGCACATCGTCCACTGTTCGCTTGAGTTTCGTGTCGTCAGCTTTGCAGACGACACCCATCCCGCCTTCGCCGAGCTTGGAGAGGGTGCTGTAGTGTGAGATGGTTTGGCGGGCCACGACAGCTCGATTCAACCCCGAAGAAATAGCTAAAGATCCGTACTTGCGCTGTTGGGGATTAAGACGCCCTCTGTCACGAATAGCTCCGCGACGGCGAACAGGACTAAGTCTCAAGAGAACCCACCACTTAGGGCCTGTCCGTCGGAAGCTGTAGGAAATCCGGTTTCGGCAATCGATCAAACCCAGATGCCTTTAGCCGACCCGCCAAATCCTGTGTAACGGCCAGCTGTTGATCCAGGCCGCTGGTTCTACCCTGGCCGACTCGCCGTTCTGTTGCGCAGTCACGGTCGCCCACCCGGAGCACGAGCTGCAAGGCGAGTTGCAGCGTACTCGTCGAAGCTACGCTGGCACTGGGCCCGACCAGCGTGAATCAAAAGAGGTGATACGCCTTCTCGTCCCACTGGCGACCTAAATCCGGGTCATTCGCACGCCGCAGCAGGTTGTAGTAGCTGTAGGGATACTTGAACACACTACTGTCCGGTTAACGATTCACGGGCGGGCGGCAACTGACTGTTCCAGCATGGCTTAGGGCTGTTTTTCCTTTGCCGCGATTTGAACGGCGAAGGACGGCTGGAACGACTTCGGAGGTGGCCGACAATGGTTCATGAACCTCGGCCGCACCGTGTTCGCGCAGTTGATCAGCTTCCTTCCGGATCGTGAGTTCCGCCGCTGCGTAAGCCGCTACGACGGGGATCGCAGATGGCGCAGCTTCTCCTGCTGGGATCAGTTCCTATCGATGGCGTTCGCCCAGTTGACCTACCGCGAAAGCCTCCGCGATATCGAAGCGTGCCTGCGTTCGCTCGGCGCCAAGCTCTACCACATGGGATTCTGCTCCCAGGTGCGCGCTCCACACTGGCCGACGCCAACGAATCGCGCGACTGGCGGATCTATGCCGATTTCGCCCAGGTCTTGATTCGCATCGCGCGGCCCTTGTACGTCCGCGATCCGATCGGCGTGGACCTGGATCAGAGTCTGTACGCGCTGGACTCGACCACCATCGACCTGTGCCTCTCGCTGTTCCCGTGGGCAACGTTCCGACAGCGCAAGGCTGCCGTGAAGATGCACACCCTGCTGGACCTGCGGGGCAATATCCCCACATTTATCCGCATTACCGACGGCAAAGTGCACGACGTCAACATCCTCGACGAAATCGACCCCGAGCCCGGCGCCTTCTACGTTATGGATCGAGCCTACGTCGATTTCGAACGCCTCTTCGTGTTCACCCTCTGCTCGTCGTTCTTCGTCGTTCGTACCAATAAGAACATTCAGTTGCAGCGGCGTTACTCGCATCCCGTCGACAAATCCACGGGCTTGCGCTCGGATCAGACCGTCATACTGACTGCCATCGAATCGGCTAAAGCCTATCCGGACTCGTTGCGGCGAGTCAGCTACTTCGACGCCGCGACGAACAAGCGGCTGAAGTTTCTGACCAACAACTTCGCGCTCCCGGCGCTGACTATCACCCGCATTTACAAGTCGCGTTGGCAGATCGAGTTGTTCTTCAAGTGGATCAAGCAGCACTTGCGGATCAAGAAGTTCTACGGTGCCAGCGAGAACGCCGTGAAGACTCAAATCTGGATCGCTGTCTCGGTTTACGTGCTGGTCGCGATCGTGCGCAAAAGGTTGGGCCTGGAGGCGAGTCTCTACCAAATCCTACAGGTTCTCAGCGTTACTCTTTTCGAAAAAACGCCTATTTTAGGGGCCTTGCAACCGTTCGACTCCCACGACAACTTACTTGATGACCCTAACCAGCTGATTCTATTCGACTTTTAACCGGACAGTAGTGACTTGAACACGTGCCCAATGCCGAGGGTCTTGTCCCCGCGCTGCTGCCAATACTTCGTATCTCGGGGCCGCAGAGAACTTGGCTTGTGATCCGGAATTCGTCGGTCGTCCGCATCCGGTCCACGGCGCGTAACGGTGACATATTTGCGAAACGCCGTGCGACAGCTCTCGGCATATTCCACATCTCCCATCGCGGCGAGCTCGACGAGTGCCTGGCCAAACGTCAGCATATGTCCCGCGAACCCCTGGCCGAAGCCCACAAACCTGTCGATGGCCGCAATCGCCTCGCGCAGAATGAATCGTGATGCCGCTTCGGAATCCTCAAACGGCGGCGGATCGACTTCCGGGTCGGGAGGATTATCCCTCCAGGCTGTAAACGAGCGGATCAATCGACAAACGCCGTCAATTCGCTGCGGAGTGGCTGCGCTGGGCAGCATGCGGAAGGCCTTGATTGCAAGCATCGCAAAAATCGCATCGTGGCCGACCTGTCGCAGCACGCCTCCGCCTTCGGCCAGGGCGTCACCGATTCGCTTGATCTGGGTCGGATCGGCATCGGCCTCCGGAAACGGTTGGCACAGCGGCGATGAGGCCCAGTTGAGGTTAAACAGTTCCACGATTCGTGCTCGGGCGGCATCATCGAGTCCATTGTCATGGCACAGTAAATGGGCAGCCACCAGGCTCGCGCCACGATGTCCGTCGGCGAAATAGTCCCGTTCAGGAGATCGGGCTAGAGCATTGAGACCGAGCAGAATCAGGCGGTGGTCGGAGTCGTTCGATCCTTCGGCGGCGAACAACTCGCGGTCCAACAAGGAACCCGTCATCAGACCCGCAACACCCGCCGATGTCCACCTGGCGAGCTGTCTGCGATTGAGGACGCAATTTATTGTGCCGTACAACATGGCGGCGTGAGGTCGATTAGCATCAGAGGGTAACGTCCTTTCGCCCAACATTCTAGCGTGGGCAGCGGGTACGAGGGCCTCCACCCATGAAGCATTCGTTTGCCCCAGATCCGCTAGGTCCCCACTGACAGCCATCTAGCCATCCGCCGATCTAACTCCACCGAAGCCGACAAGGGCGGATTCAGGCCAGAGACAAGCGACACGCCAGGGGCAAATCACCTTCACGCTACGAAACATTACGAAGTCTGTTGAGATCGATGACCCCTCCCCTTCACTTTTTACGCGATACAAAATAGAGGACATTCTCCATGACTTGTCCAACTCACTACCGCGCGGAGCACAACGGAACCTTGAGGGTCGATCTAACCTACGAGATCAGCTCGTGGTTGATCCGCATCGCGAGTCGCCTAGCGGCTTCCCCTTCAGCGCGCTGCTTTCCCGGTCCACCTGAGCTTGAGAGAGCGAAAAAATGGGTGCTTGGCTTAACTCAATGGCAAGTTGAGTAGCAAGACCTAGGAGTTCCGGTTCCCAAGGAACTCAACTGGGAAGCATGCGGTTTGGAATGAACCAAGGGTAGGCGTGGGCCGTGGATCTGCTTGAAGTCGCCGACGAGCTTGCAGCACGCGGTTGATGAAGACAATGCGTCTGTGTCCTCGGGCAAACGCGCTGTTGCCTACTCCTGCGGGCCGAGAGGCAACTGAACCGTAAGCTTGTTTGGCGACCCGCTAGGAAGACTAAATCCCCCGAACCAAACTGACAATTGTTAAAGGTAGAATTGAACTGGCATGATCGGCCGAACCATCCTAAGCTGGTTTCGCGGCAAAGCGCAGCCCGAAGCGTTCAAGCCAGGATTTCCGATTTGGCTCCTCTGACGGCACGAGTCTACACCCTCACCCGGCGAAGCGCAACCATTTCTCCACCCATTTCTCCACCCGAAAGAGGCGGCGGCTGAGGCGGAACCGATCGAGCCCCCTTCTTGCCCCGTCATGGGGGCTGATCCGTCGCTGCGAAGTCAATTTCGCAGACACCCCTCCGAGCTTCCGTCCTCAGTACACAGATTTCGCATTCGCCAAGTGCGGTGCTACCCGCCCGGCACAGGCAGCGCCCAGATCTTCCGCAGCATGTCGCCAAACAGCCGCCGGTTCAGATGTCCCTCCGCGAACAAGAGCCAGTAATACCGCGCGTGTTTAATTAGCCGTCCGCCCGTCTTCATCAGCCGGTGCTGCAAGCTCGTCAGCGACCAGTTCTTGATTCGCTGCGGCAGCCCGAGCCGCCGCCAGAGATTGCCCAGGTTGTAGGCCCGCACGCTTAACTGCAAGCGCACCTCGTTCGCCCGGAAGCGATGGCACGACAGCCGCGTCCAGTGCGTCGCTTGCTTACCTTCTTTGATCCACTGCTCCGCCGTGCCGCGCTTGTTGTAGAAACGCACCACCGACCGGCTTGGCAAGCTCATGTTCGTCACGATAAAACCGACGCGCGCGAACAGCTCGCCCTGGTGGTGCTCGACCTTGGCGACAACTCGTCTCGGCTTCTTCCAGCTCTCCGCCTGATAGCGAAAGCTCTTGTAGCGCACTAGCGGCTTGCGGCCGGGCCTCCCCGGCGGACGAAACAGGATGTCTTCGATCTCTAACTCCAAGCTTCTGTTGGCCGGAATGCGGATGGCGTACTGCACGCCGCGTTCCTCCGAAGCCTCATAAACTTCCGGTTTGGCAAAGGCCGCGTCGCCCCGGAAGGCGACCTGCTTGCCCGCAGCCTGTTGGCGCTCGATCTCCGGCAACAATAGCTCATCCCAGTCCTCGGCGCTGTGCACGTTGCCGGGACGCAGCTTGGCAGCGAGGCAATCACCATGACCGTTGAACAAAAGCAACGGGTGGTAGCAGACCGACTCGAAGTGTCCGTTGTAGGCACTGCCTTCCTGTTGGCCATGGACCGGACTCTCGGTGGAGTCCATGTCCAGAATGACCCGCTCGGAGTCGTCGAACGCCTCCGCTTGCCCGACCAGCTCTCGGTTCAGCGCCATCAGCCCCAGCAGGTTCTCTTCGCTCGCCAGCATCTCCGTCTCGAAGCCGTGCAGCGTCGAGGTTAAGGCCGCACCGCGATCCCAGATCTTCTGCGAGCCGATCAAGCGAAACGTCGGGTCAGCCGACACTCGGACGGCGTCGTTGACGTCCTCGTAGCCTGCCAAGCGGCTGTAGATCGACTGCCGCAACAGATCAGCGAGCGTGAACTGCTTGTTTGTGCCTTGCCGGGAGTCGCTGAGATGCTCGTCAATCAGTTCTCCGAGACCGAGCCGTTCGTCCAGTTCGCGAACCAAAATCAGGCCACCGTCGGAAGTGACGTGCGATCCCTGGAAATCGACTTTCAACGAGCCGTTGAAACTTAGCTGGAATGGCTTGGTTTGTTTTTCACCCATTGGGTGTTGGCCTCCCTGGCGTCCTCATCGGGCTCTAGCCCCTATGAATAAAGACACTACTGTCCGGTTAACGACTCACGGGCGGGTGGCAACTGATTGTTCCAGCATAGCTTAGAGCTGTTTTTCCCTTGCCGCGATTTGAACGGCGAAGGACGGCTGGAACGACTTCGGAGGCGGCCGACAATGGTTCATCAACCTCGGCCGCACCGTATTCTCCCAGTTGATCAGCTTCCTTCCGGATCGCGAATTCCGCCGCTGCGTAAGCCGCTACGACGGGGATCGCAGATGGCGCGGCTTTTCCTGCTGGGATCAGTTCCTCTGCATGGCGTTCGCCCAGCTGACCTACCGCGAAAGCCTGCGCGACATCGAAGCGTGCCTGCGTTCGCTCGGCGCCAAGCTCTACCACATGGGATTCCGCTCCCAGGTGGCGCGCTCCACACTGGCCGACGCCAACGAGTCGCGCGACTGGCGGATCTATGCCGATTTCGCCCAGGTCTTGATTCGCATCGCGCGGCCTTTGTACGCCCGCGATCCGATCGGCGTGGATCTCGATCAAAGTCTCTACGCTCTGGACTCGACCACCATCGATCTGTGCCTCTCGCTGTTCCCCTGGGCCAAGTTCCGCCGCCACAAGGCCGCCGTGAAGATGCACACGCTGTTGGACCTGCGGGGTAACATCCCCACGTTTATCCGCATTACCGCTGGCAAAACGCACGACGTCAACATCCTCGACGAGTTCCTCCCCGAGCCCGGCGCCTTCTACGTCATGGATCGGGCCTACGTCGATTTCCAACGTCTCTTCGTGTTCACCCTCTGCTCGTCGTTCTTCGTCGTGCGAACCAAGAAGAACATCTTGCTGCAACGGCGCTACTCGCATCCCGTCGACAAGTCCCCGGGGGTGCGCTCGGATCAGACCGTCCTACTGACTGCCATCGAGTCGGCCCTGGCGTATCCGGACCCGTTGCGGCGGATCAGCTACTTTGACGCCGAGACGAACAAGCGATTCAAGTTTCTGACCAACAATTTCGCGCTCCCGGCGTTGACCATCGCCCGCATCTACAAGTCGCGTTGGCAGATCGAGTTGTTCTTCAAGTGGATCAAGCAGCACCTGCGGATCAAGCAGTTCTACGGTACCAGCGAGAACGCCGTGAAGACGCAAATCTGGATCGCGGTCTCGGTTTACGTACTGGTCGCGATCGCGCGCAAGAGGTTGGGCCTGGAGGCGAGTCTCTACCAAATTCTACAGATTCTCAGCGTTACCCTTTTCGAGAAAACGCCCATTTTACAGGCCTTGTAGCCGTCCGACTCCCACGAAAACTTACTCGATGACCCTAACCAGCTGATTCTATTCGGCTTTTAACCGGACAGTAGTGGAATAAAGACGCTCAAGGCCACCGGAAGGTCGAGAGGTCTGAATCAAATTGGAAATGCGGGTTAAAGGCCTTCAGGATTGCTGCGTCGTCGGATGTGGACGAGTGGAATTGTGTTTGAGCCATATTAAACCCTCCAGGTTTAGTTGCAATTCATGTGACCGCTCCGGAACGAGGGATCGGCGCCCACATAGATCGCAGACAATCTAAGCGTGGCACCAGCCTCTGAAAGCGAGAACCCTGCCAGTTAGATTAGTATCGACCTATCGTAACGACGTCCCCCCTCTTTCAGTAGCGGGTCGGTTTAGAGTCCGACGGTGACTGTACTGCCATCCGCCATCAGTGGCCTTGCGTAGTGAGCAGGCGTCAGCCCACCCCAGCCCCTTCTTCGGTTGCTCCTCGTTGTACTTGCGGCGCGGTCGAGGACGGGGACGTCGAGCAGGCGGAGTTTCTCGATGATGCGGGGAAGGTGAAGCAACCAAGGCGGTTGTGGGGACAGTGGGGGTGGGACCTGTGGACTCTGTGTGCTCACCATCCCTGGCTCATGCTTCCTCCCAATCCGTTCGGCCCATTCTCCCACGCCGCCTTCCACAAGATCAGGAACCCAAGGCCGCCGAAGGCTTCATCTGTGTATCCGTCTGGTGAAAGGCGCTCTACCTGAGAATGGCGTCAAGAGATTGAATATCAGAGACATCGACTGTCGCACCTGCCAGGGAAAGATCGTAGCTCGTCTGCATATTCATCCAGTAAAGCGGCGTTGTCTTGAATGCTTTCGCCAGTCGAAATGCAGTATCCGGTGTTATCGACGTCTGGCCCTTGACGATGCGCTCTATACGCGTGCGGGGCACGCCCAATTTCTTTGCCAAGGCCCCGGCGCTCATCTCAAGGGGCCTAAGGTACAGCTCGTCCAGAACTTCACCAGGATGCAGCGGAGTAAGAATATCAGCCATTTCCAGCAGTCCTCTAATGGTAGTCCACAACCTCGACTTCATCCGGTCCACTATCGGTCCAAACAAAGCAGATACGCCACTGCCTGTTGATCCGAACCGAATGTTGACCTTTGCGGTCGCCTGACAATTGCTCAAGACGATTGCCTGGCGGAAAGCGAAGATCTTCCAACTCAACTGCCGCATTCAATGCGGTCAGCAGAGCACGGGTTCTTCGAAGCAAGTCGGCCGGGAATCTCTTTGGGGTTTGCCCCCCAGCAATTTTCTCAGTCCGCTTACTCATAAAACCCTGTATCACGTAATGATACTATCATCAAGACCGCTGAACATGATTGCTTCGCCGTTTGCGCGGCTTCTTTCACATCCATTTGCCAAGGGCGATCTGGAGAAAATCCATCGTCATTTGTACTGTACGGGAAGAGACATGGGAATCGTTATCAGCTACCTGCAAGACGACCGGGCGAATCGTCACAGGTGAGCCATGATCGAGCACTTGCGGGGTCGGTACCCTGGTATCGGTACTGGCGCGGATATCACTGCTCCGGTCTGGGCGGACTTCGGAGACGCTGCACGAATTGCCGGATCAACAGTGGGATTCCGACCAGGAGCAGATACGGAAAGAGAGCACCTATAACCACCATATGGGGGCCGAGCAATCCGCCGACAAGACTGAACAGTACGGCAAGCGGAGTCGCCACCGCGATTGGGACCCATAACCCTCTGCGCCAGGATCCGACAACTCCTCTCAGGAGGCGTTGCGCCAGCAACCCGATCAGCAAGCCGCCCAGAAAGAACAGGATCAGTCCGGACAGTATGGCCGGAATCGCAAACAGCAATTCCGCTGGATTCCAAGAATCCATGGAGCCGAATCGGGCTAGCGCGACCAGGAGTTGCAGGACACAGAATCCGATGCCGAACACCACCGGCGTCTTCCAGTAACTCCATCGAGAAGAAGCGGAAGCTCTTGAAGGATCGGTCCTTTCCTTCAATTCGAACGGGGAATTTTCAGTATGCAATTCACTCCTCCATGCCAAGAGCCAACACCCTGGATCGAAAGATTAGAGTAGGGGGGATGTCGATGCACCGCAAGGTCAATTGGCGGTAGTATCCTTAGTTTTGTACCAGTGGGGTATCCATTTGACTCAGGTAGCCACAAGATGTTGTGGTCGCGCGAAAGCATCTACCAAGAAGCGAATCCCGAGGTTACTGCTCTGGCGCGGCGTGGGGCTGCGTAGCGCGTCCGATTCTCGGAGTTGCCGCCCGAAGGCTGCCACCGCAATGAATTCGCGTGTGGGTCGGCTTGGCGGCCACTCGCACGATTCTCGCAATCTCACATTCCTGTTCCGGAGCCGCGAGGCCACAACCCATAGGGTGTACCTGAATGCAGTGCTGTCCGGGGAAAGTTGCGCCAACGGACGGTAAGTCTCTACTGCTCAATGTCTTATGGCCTGTTTTGCCCGGGAACGATTTGAAATGCCGAGGCCGCAAATG
The DNA here is from genome assembly GCA_965248205.1 of Bryobacterales bacterium. Taxonomy (GTDB): domain Bacteria; phylum Acidobacteriota; class Terriglobia; order Bryobacterales; family UBA6623. The sequence goes on along the minus strand of CBDFIS010000005.1, from coordinate 11,230 downwards.
GCCGCCTGAGCGGAGCATCCCGACGCGGCACAATAGGGGATGAACCTTGGCCGTACGGTTTTCTCCCAACTGATCGAGCACCTGCCCAGCAAAGAGTTTCACAAATGTGTATGGCGCTACCGCGGCGATTCCTATCTGAAAAGTTTCTCCTGCTGGGATCAGTTTCTTTCGATGGCATTCGCCCAGCTGACCTATCGGGAAAGCCTCCGCGACATCGAGACGTGCCTGCGTTCGATGCACGGCAAACTCTACCACAGGGGATTCCGTGGCAGGGTAGCGCGCTCGACACTGGCCGATGCGAACGAGTCGCGCGACTGGCGGATCTACGCGGACTTCGCGCAGGTCTTGATTGGCATGGCACGGCCGTTATATGCCCACGACCCGATCGGTGTGGACTTGGACCAGACTCTGTACGCTCTCGACTCGACCACAATCGACCTCTGCCTGTCGCTGTTTCCGTGGGCCAGATTCCGCCAGCACAAGGCCGCCGTGAAGATGCACACGCTACTGGATCTGCACGGCAATATTCCCACGTTTATTCGCATTACTGCAGGCAAAGTGCAGGACGTCAACATCCTGGATGAATTTCTTCCCGAGGCCGGAGCGTTCTACGTCCACTAGTGTCCGGCTATAAGTCGAACAGATTCAACTGGTTAGAAATTCCGTCCAATTTTTCTTGGGACTCGGCATCGTCAAAGGCCCGTAAAATGGGCACTTTCTCGAATAGCGTCACGCTGAGGACCTGTAGAATTTGGTGCAGGCTGGGCTCCAGCTGCAAACGCTTCTTGAGAATCGCAACCAGCACGTAAACCGAGACCGCAATCCAGATTTGAGTCTTCACTGCATTGGCGCTGGTGCCGAAAAACGTCTTGATGCGAAGATGCTGCTTGATCCACTTGAAGAACAATTCCACCTTCCAGCGCGATTTGTAGAGCAGCGCAATCGTCAGCGCCGGCAGATCAAAATTGTTGGTCAGGAACACCAGCCTTCGATCCTGCCCCGCATCATAGTAGCGAATGCGGCGCAGCGCATCCGGATAGTGTTTGGCCGACGCGGCGGTGGCCAGCACGACCGTCTGATCCGAAAGCACCGCGGTTCCCTCTGGCGTCGGATGAGAGTAACGGCGGCGCAGCCGCACGCCCTTCTTCGCGCGCACGACAAAGAACGCCGCCGACAACTGCAACACGTGCAGCCGCTCGAAGTCGACATAGGCCCGGTCCATGACATAGAAAGAGCCCGCCTCGGGCAGGATCTGGTCAAGGATGTTGACATCGTGCGTTTTGCCGTCGGAAACCTCGATAAAGGTGGGGATCGAGCCACGGACGTCCAGCAGCGTATGCATCTTCACGGCGCCCTTGCGAGACCGGAAGCGAGCCCACGGGAACAGCGCAAGGCAGAGGTCGATCGTGGTGGAGTCCAGCGCGTAGACGGTGCCGTCGAGCTCGAAGCCCAAGGGTTGTTGGGCGTACAGCGGGCGGGCGATGTCAATGAGGACCTGAGCGAAGTCGGCGTAGACGCGCCAGTCGTGGGTCTCGTTGGCGTCGGCCAGTGTCGAGCGCGACACCCTGCCGCGAAATCCCATGTGGTAGAGCTTGGGCTGCACCGAACGCAGGCAGGCTTCGATGTCCCGCAGGCTCTCGCGATAGGTCAACTGCGCGAAAGCGAGGCAAAGAAACTGGTCCCAGCAAGAAAAACCGCGCCATTTGTAATCGCCGCGATAGCGTTCCACGCATTTGCGAAATTCATAGGCGGGAAGAAAGTCCATCAACTGCGCGAAGACGGTCCGGCCAAGGTTCATGCCTCATTGTTCACGACCTGCGGGAGGGGTCCAGGCGTGGCAAAATCAGGAGGCGGAGTTCAAATCGAAAAATACTGCAAGGATACCCAGCTCATTGATTTCAAGAGGCTTACCTACACCCACGCGGACGATAGCCGGACACTAGTGTTCTACGTCATGGATCGGGGTTATGTCGATTTTCGGCGTCTCTTCGTGTTCACGCTCTGTTCGGCCTTCTTCGTGGTGCGAACCAAAAAGAACGTTTTGCTGCAGCGTCGCTACTCCCACCCGGTGGATAGGAGCACAGGCCTGCGATCCGATCACACCGTCCTTTTGACCTCCTTCAACTCCGCCCAAGCGTACCCGGACCCCCTACGGCGGGTGAGTTATTTCGATGCCGAAAGCAACAAGCGGTTGAAATTCCTGACCAATAACTTCACCCTGCCGGCACTGACCATCGCCCACATCTACAAATCGCGCTGGCAGGTGGAACTCTTCTTCAAGTGGATCAAGCAACATCTGCGAATCAAGTCGTTTTACGGCACCAGCGAGAACGCCGTCAAGACGCAGATCTGGATCGCTGTCTCGATTTACGTGCTCATCGCCATGGTCCGGAAACGCCTCGGGCTGGAAGCGAGTCTTTACCAGATTCTACAGATTCTCAGCCTTACGCTATTCGAAAAAATGCCCATTTTACAGGCACTCCAGCCATCCGACTCCCAAAACGAATCCCCCTATGACCCCAACCAATTGATTCTATTTGACTTTTAACCGGACAGCAGTGACCTGAATGAAGTGGATACCCCACTTGTACCATTCTGGCGAACATGACCGAAGACGAACGACAGCACCTGGTCGGAGCGGTATCCGAGGCCCACGCTGGACTGACCGAGGTTGCCTTCAAGTTGCGGCGGGAACTGACGCCGAAAGCACCTGCGCTGAAGGCAGCGATCAAGGCCGAGCGGGAGACCTTTCGTCTCAAGTGCGAACTTCAGCGGCTCGATATTAAGAACCTTGAACAAGCAGAAGGACGCGAGTCGTTGCCGGAGGTTCGCCGGGGCGGGAAGGTGGTAGACATGGAGCCGCTCCTGCGGCAAAAGACTCGGCGCGACGAACCATGAATGGTCGCGATCTCGGCCGCGCTTGGCGCACCGATGATGGCGGCGGACCCTCCTCCAAACACCGCTTAACGGTCATCCAATTATTCGTCATTGCCTGGGACAGCTCCAGCATCCGGGCCGCCAGGTCCAGTGCCCCGGTGAGTGGATGTCATGGAACGCGGGGCGCTGAGGATTTCTTCAAGTCGATGAAAGCAGGGTGGTTGCGCGGGCATGGGGGAACTCCTGCTCTACTACACGTTAGGGAGCGATCCGGCATTATGGCCCGCCGGGGAGCGGCGGGAGAGGGGGTTGATCATGCATGATAAAGGATATTATCATTCATATTGAGCAGGTCCTCATGCCCGACTACCCGACACTGATTCCCAAGACCTCAACCCCAACACCGGAAACTCTCCCGGGCGGCGGTATCCAGCTCCCCGCCCTCTTCTCTCCCGACTCGGCCACCGCCCAGCGCGTCCTCGAGTTCTTCACCGCCAACATCAGGAACCCTCACACCCGCAAGGCCTACGCCACCGCCGTCCGCGGCTTCGCCGCTTGGACGGACACCATCGGCATCGCCCATCTCCGCTACATCAAGCCACTCCATGTCGCCGCCTATATCGAGCAGTTGCAGAGCCGCCTGGCGGCTCCTTCGGTCAAACTCCAGCTGGCCGCGATCCGCATGCTCTTCGACTGGCTTGTGGTGGGCCAGATTGTCCCCACCAACCCGGCCAGCGCCGTGCGCGGGCCGAAGCATTCGCTCAAGAAGGGCAAGACGCCCGCGCTGACAGCTGAAGAAGCCCGCGACCTGCTTGATTCGATCGCCACGCGCTCCGGCGCAAAGCACAGGCCGACCGGGTTCCTTATGACCTTTGGAAAAAGCAAGGGTTTTTGCTCACGACACCGGGAAACACGATCGAGTACAAGCGCGTGGCCGAGCACTTGTTCGCGGCCTGCGGCGGGATGGACGTGCGCAAGATCGCCTTCGACGCTTGGAACTTCCGGTACTTGAAGCCTTGGCTTTCCCAAGCCGGTTTCGAGGACTGGCAGCTGGAGGACGAGGGTGGTCTTTTTGATCCATTCGGGCAGGGCTACAAGAGCATGTCACCGGCGCTCCGAGTGCTCGAATCGGACATTCTGAACCGCAAGATCGCCCACGGCAATCACCCCGTGCTGGAGATGTGCGCGGCAAACGCCGTTGTCCAGACGGACCCGACGGGCGCAAAAGTAAAAAGTGAGCGTGTGCCAGACACTTCCCTGCTCTTCCTCTTCAACGCCAAGCCTTCGGCCTGGCGTTTTTTCTTACCGAGCGGTTTCCTCCCGGCTCCAATTATGCTCCTCGCCCGATCGCGACCGCAACGTTCTTTCCCACTTCCCTGCCCCACCCTGAGGTAGGCCCCTCGCATACATCAATTTAGATGTAATAAAATAAATTATTGTATTAGTTGATTTAGATGCAAGGGTTGTAATATAATCGTTTCTGCTTCGACGCTTATGCACACGATCGCCATCACCAACCAGAAGGGCGGCACCTGCAAGACGACTACCGCCGTTAACCTTGCTGCAGCTCTCGGGGCCCGTGGCAAGCGTGTACTGCTGATCGACCTTGATCCACAAGCTAGCACCTCAGCGTGGCTTGCTGTCAAGGATGGCGGCAAGGGCCTGCTCGAGGTTTTCACTGAGGAGCAGGATCTCAGCGAGCTTGTTGCTTCGACCCATGTCCCCGGCGTCGATCTGATCCCGTCTTCCCGTTGGTTGGTTGGGGTTGAGAAAACCCTTGCCAGCGAAGTCGGAGCCGAGATGATGCTCCGTAACCGCTTGGACGCCTTGCGGCCCAAGCGTTGGGATTACCTCTTCCTCGATTGCCCACCATCGGTGGGTTTTTTGTCTGTGGCTGCGCTCATAGCGACCAAAGAGGTCCTCGTTCCAGTAGAGGCCTCCTCCATGGCCATGGCCGGTGTCGCCTCCCTTATAACGACCCTGGACAAAGTCCGTGAGCGCCTCAACCCAGGACTCAAGCTCTACGGTGTTCTGCCTTGCCGGGTGGATATGCGTACCCGCATCGGCCGCGACGTCGTGGCCTCACTCGAGAAGCACTTCGGAAAGGCTGTCTTCAAGACACGAATCCGCGAAACCGTGCGCCTCAGGGAAGCCTGGTCGCACGCCCAACCGGTAACGATCTACGCTCCAAAAAGCGGGGCAGCAGCAGATTTTCTCAACCTGGCAGACGAGGTCCTGCAGCGCGATCAAGGAGGCAAGCAAGCATGACCCAGAAAAACCTAATGGGCCTGGGCGAAGATCCGCTCGATGCGCTCCTAACGGACACCACACAAGCCCGCTCAAAAGAAAAACCGCCAGCTGCTAAGCCGGCGGTCACGCGGACTGCTAAAACTGATCGCGAGCCAATAGAAACAACCCCAAAGGGGGCAGGGAAGTCGCCTACCACCGAGGAGCCGGATCCAGAAGCTCCGGGACCAAAGGTAACCGTTAGTCTCCACCTGCCTCTGAAGCTTATTGAGCGCGTCCGCGATGCAGCCTACTACGTCCCCGGTTTGACCATTTCGGGAATGGCCGAAACCGCCCTGCGTAATGAACTACAACGGCTGGACGGTGAATACGAAAAGACCTACCAGCAGTCGATCCCGAAAAGGACCGGGCAGCTCCGTCCAGGCAGACCGCCGAAAAGCTAGCGTCATTTCTCGGTAGCGAGTTGGAATACCAGTTGCCCCCGAAGGGGTGATATTAGTGTTGCCCGCCGCCTAAGCGAAGCGCAGGCTACGTTATCGCTCGGGTCGTCCCCAGCCGATAGGTTGGGGCAAGCGGTCAGCGCAGAGACCCCGAAGCGTCCACGGCGATGGTAGTCGTCGTGGTTGGTTGCCTCGCTATCGCGAGGTCAACCAAAGCGGAGTCGGGTCTGCGTATGCAGAGCCGAGAGTGATAACGTAGCCTGCGGTGAGCAGGCGGCGGGCAACCTTTGTTTTCAGGGCGTTAGCCCGTTACAGCACGATTCGTGATGTACTATTTGATGTACGACTCGGTGTACCGACCAAGCGATAGCGCCAGACCGCTTGCATGGCGAATTGAGAGCCTTCAAGCGGCTCTTTTTATTTTGAGCCCCTATCCCCTTCCGCCGAGTCCGGCGGCTCGTTCAGCGGTGTCTCTGGTGCGGATTTTTCGTACGATTGAGGTCCAGAAGTTTCCTCGGCCGAAGGTTGCGACAAATTGGCTTGGTCCCTCTCCCATTCTTCGAACGATAGACAGATTCGGTCAGCTATGGATGAGCGAACCCACCGTTCTGCGCTGCTAGTAGCTGACTGGCGTTTGGTCTCCTCTGACAGATTTTTATAGTCCTTGAGGTCCTCCAGATTGCGGACTGTTCTCTGTTCAACGAGCTCCTGAAACTGCTCCGGCTGCTCGGCGATATAGCGCTCGAGCTCTTGCTCCTGGTAGTCACGATACTTGATTCTCAGGCGAGCTTCTTCTTCTTCCAGCTGGTGCCGTTGCTCTGCTCGCTTGCTGGCCTGGTGCTGAGCCACCGCGCGAGCGGTGTATTGCATAATTCCGCCTAAGGTCTGGGGTGAATACTTGGTCTCCTCAGCGGCTCCTCGACTGAAGTCGATGATGTACCTGGCGACCTTCTGGCCATACTGGGCAACCAGGGCTTCTGCCTGCTCCAGCTCTTTGGTGCGAATGTCCTGCTTGTTCGGAGTGACGCCGTGGAAGACCTGATAGAAGTGTGCCACCAGATCTTCGGCATGGTCTCTGATCTGGTTGGCTGAGTCAGGGACAGGAATCGGTTTCTGGTCTACGGGCGGTTGCGGCTTTGCATCGTTTTGGCCCTCTGGTAGAAGCAGGGCTTTCTCAACCACAACCTTATAGTCTTTGCCGTCCTTGGTTCGAACCACATCGGCTCTGCTGATCGATCCGGTTGTAAGCAAAGATCCGACAAGTTCCTTGTGAGCCTGGACCAGCTTCTGCTTCCGGTTAGCCGCATGGCGGTAGCTGGCTCCTGTCAGACCGAGGTCTTCAAAGAGCGCTTTGCTTTTCCGCTCGTAACGCACCTTGTCCGACATCACCAGGTCGTAATGCCCATACAGGACCTGAGCAATCCCCCCTCGAAATCCGACGACCACCTCTAGCTGAACTGGTTTGTTGTGGCTGGCTCGGTGGCTTTCCCGGATCCCACGGTTGAAACGGAAGTAGCCGGCAGCTGTAGTGACGTGGCCATCTTTGACACGACTGACGATCCGCAAATCCTCGAGCAGGTTGAACTCTTCCATGTCTACCCACTGCTCGCTCGGGCTCTTATAAAATGCGCGGCGCCAGGTCAAGGGCGTCTGTCGCAGCCGTCTTAGCGAGTGGGTCAGGGCCACGACGACACTGCTCCCCCACTTCGGGGCTGTCTCATGTCCGGGCTTAGGTTGCCGTTTCTTCTTGTACAGTCGGCGCTTCCCGATCTTGGCAATCCCGCGTAGCGAAAACGGCACGTACTCGTCGCTGCAACCAGCGAGCTGCCAGAGCCGGTTCAGTACGTAGTAGTTCTTCTGATCCTCCGTAGTGATGGTTCCGTGCTGGGTGTAGCCGATTTCTAGATCGATCGGGACGCGCTCTCTACTTGGCAGGGTAATTGTCCGGTGAAGGGTCCTGACAACCTTGTGGTCGTGCGCTTGTGCCGGTAGCCACATGCCCGGCCACTTTTCAATATTCAGCTCAGCCTGAATCTGCCCAGGGCTTGGGATGGTGGTGTGCGTCGTGCGACGCCTCTTCGGTTTTGGTGAGTGTGTCTGAGCAGGCACGGTTTCTTCGTAACTAGTTGTTTACACGGTACTCCTTCTCTTCGTGTGGAGTCAAACATTTTGGGGTACTTTTGTTTCAGGCTACAAGATGGTGGGACACACACTTCTCCGGTGTGTGTGTAGTTAGTATCTAGCTTAGTATCTAAGACAGTATCTAGGTCTCTAGAATGCCGAAAAGAAGCTGAAAAATAAGGAGTTATCGTAATGTAGCGTCATCTCCCTAGCACCAAATCTTCATCTCAGTAGCACCATGTTTCATCTCCCTAGCACCAAGTTTTTCATCTCCCTAGCACCAAGCTCATCTCAGTAGCACCAAGATTTTCAAGGGTTCGCTAGATTCTGGTATGTAAACCATTTATTTTCAATAACTTAATTCTAACATGAATAGCTGGTTTTGCCTATAGGGTAGCTGCTGTCCCGAACGAGCCAGAAGGCCCGGCGCGTTTCCCGCGGCCGATCCTCGACGCCCGGTTGGGCGACGGGTCGCGCGTGGCCATCTGTGTGCCCCCCGCCAGCCCGCACGTGGCCATCACCGTGCGGCGCTTCGGCACACGATCCTTTTCGGCGGCGCAGCTTTGGAGCTCCGCATCGACTCCCCGAACTGCGTCCGGTTCGAGACGCGCGGGTTACAGCAGGGAGCGGTCACGATCCGTGACCTCGTGCGCCACGCCTTGCGGTACCGGCCCGATCACATCGTCGTCGGCGAAGTGCGCGGCGGCGAAGCGGCCGACCTGTTGCAAGCCCTCAACACCGGACACGGCGGCTCGCTCACCACCGTCCATGCGAACAACGCCGACAGCGCCCTGTCCCGCTTGGCGAGCTGCGCGATGCAGGGCGGCGGCGAGCTCTCGTGGGACGTGACCTGCCGGGGCGTGGTGGACAGCATAGCCCTGGTGATCCACATGACGCGCCGCGAGGGGAGGCGATTCGTGGAAGAAGCCGCCGTGATGCACGGCTACGACGCCGGGACCAATACATGGGACAGCCACCGACTCGACCACGTGACGGTCTAAGGCCGAGTCGCACGCACCGGCGCATCCTCGCCGTCCTCGCCGCGCGGCGAACCGGCGGGCCGGCGGCGGGTGGAGACGCCCGCGTGAGGCCGTACACCACGAACCAGGAGAGCCACGCATGACCAACCCTGAGATCACAGCAGCGAAAAAACTGGGTGCGCGGGCGGCACAGCGTCTGGACGCCCTGCGCGCCGCCATCGTCCGCGCGGACGAGGCGCGGGCCGCGCAGACCGCCGCCACGGACCATCTCGCGGCCGCCGACGCCTGGGACGCGCTCGCCCGCCACGCGACCACCCAGGCGAGCGACTGCCGACGCGGGGCCGCGCTGGCCGACCGGACCCGGCGGCGCTGGGCCACCAGTCGGTGAGCAGGCGCTGGCGGGGTCGTGATCGGTGATGTCCCACGTGCGGGCGCACGTTCGGCCTCAGCCCCGTCACAGCATCCCGGCGACACACGCGTGCGTGTGCCTGGCGTCACGCACGGTCTCAGACACGCGAGACCGACGTCGGCTCGACCGGCCGGGGCGCTACCGGTCGCCGGGCCGGGGCATGCGGTAGCCCACCCCGCGCTCGTTGACGATCAGGGCCGGGCGGTCGGCCTCGTCGGCGAGCTTGTCGCGCAGCCGCTTGACGTAGGCGCGCACGATCTTGGGAGCGGCGGCGGGGCGCCCGGCCCAGACCCGGCGCAGCAGGGTCTCGTGGGTCAGGACCCGGCCGGCGTCCTGCGCCAGCACGCGCAGCAGCTCGTACTCGGTCGCCGTCAGCTCCACCCGGCGCCCGGCCACGGTCACCCGCCGCTGGTCGTAGTCGATGGCGAGCTCGCCGAGCGCGAACGGCACGGGCGCCGCCCGCCGGCGCAGGGCCGCCCGGATCCGCGCCGTGAGCTCGGTCGGCGAAAAGGGCTTGACGATGTAGTCGTCGGCGCCGGCCTCAAGCGCCCGCGCGATGGTCTCGTCGCGCCCGTAGCCCGAGATGAAGATGACGGGGAGGTCGGCGAGTTCCGGCACGGTCTGCATCAGCTGGATCCCGTCGGTCCCGGGCAGCATCAGGTCGAGCAGCACCAGCCGGGGCTTCTCGGTCCGGAGGATGCGCGACAGCTCCCGGGGGTCGCCGGTGACCAGGGGCGCGTAGCCCGCGTCCGTGAGCGTGTCGCGAACATGGCGCAGCGTGCCCGGGTCGTCGTCGACGACGAGGATGGGCACCGCGTCCGTCGCCGGCCACCGGGATCGTGAAGGTGACGCGAGTGCCGAGGCCCACGCCCCCGCTCTCGGCGGCAGGTTCGGGTGATCGGAATTGCGGTTTCTTGTCATGTGAGTCGATGAACGGAAACGATGGGTCGCCCGCTTTCCATGCGCTACTGCGATTTATCGGCCGAAGTAATGGAGAGCTTGCGTGGTCGGTTTAATCCGCTTTTTTGCTTTCTTGATGGTGCCTTATCAAAAGGGCCTTGATGTGCATGAGTATTTGGACAACGCTGCCATCTCGCTGGCTATGAACGACAGCCTTAATCGAGTCACCCAGGAGCAGGTTTTTCGTTCAACGTTCGACCTTGTCTATGGGGCCTTAGGTGAGCAATCTTTTCGTAGATGGGATGGTTCCAAGTTTTCTGGACAGTTCCTTCAGTCCGTCTATGAGCCGAATCGTCGGCGCCTTCTCCGAAGATGGAGGAAAAACCTGGGGCCAGCCGATCGAGCTGATCAACAACCCGAACCGTGACGACGGCGACCCATCGATCGTGCTCGACGGCGACAGGCTGAGTGTCATCTCCACGAGTATTAGGCTGCCCGAACGCGTCGACAAGTTCAACGTTTGGCCTGTCACCTACGACCGTACGTGGTGGTGGATGACGAGTACCGAGGACGGGGGCAAGAGCTGGAGCACGCCTGTCGAGGTCGAGCGCCCGTTCAACTACGCCGGGAAGCGAGCCAACACTCACCGGCTCGGAGACGGAACTCTTCTCCTGAGTGGCTACTACGAAACCTGATCCATTCGAGTTGCTTCGATTGAAGCAATGAGAGCATGACCTTGACTGTAGGCGTGGACGTCTCGTGCTTCGATCGCGAATACCACGTCTTTTCGCGCTGAACCCTGCACATGACCTCCGCCGGTAGGCGCCAGGGCTCGTCCATCCGCTCACAGACGTTGATTGAGCGGGCTGAACGGCGCTCCGGCCGACACTGCTCCTTGCGAAACCTTTTGGAGCCGAAAACTGTTGATCCTCGCCCGGTCAACGCTACCCGCTTGGCAGCGGCAGCGCCCAGATCCTGTGCAGCATGTCGCCGAACAGCCTGCGGTTCAAATGCCCTTCGGCCAGCAGCAGCCAGATCGTGGCTTGACGCGACCGATGCGGACTTCAGCGACGGGTTTTTGGTTAGCCATAATGTGTTTCCTACTGTGAAGTTAAGGGTTTGTGAGCGTTTCCGCTCAGGCGGTGCACTTCACCCAGGCCGACCAGGTGCACCAGCTTGTTTCGGCCAGCGAAGCAGACCCCGATCTGGGCTTCATGGCGCGAACGATGGCGCTGTGCTCGTTGCCCCGGAGCAAC
>CBDFIS010000004.1:0-55004 GCA_965248205.1 Bryobacterales bacterium | reverse complement strand
GAGCACCCCGACCTGAGCGGCTTCCCGCAGGAATGTGATGATGGCGTAGCGCCACATCGGCATCAACGCCGTCCGGTCCAACGGGGCTCGCGTTCGCCATCCGCTCCCATCCTCGCTGAGGCCGCCCTCGGAGACCAGGATGTGCAAGTGGCAGTTGAAGTTCAGGTGGCGCCCAAAGGTATGGGGAATGACCACGATTATCAGCCGGATGCCATATTTCTGCCGCGCCCATTGCTGCAGTACCTGCGCCCCCAGAACGGGAAGATCGTGAAGGAGATGCCTGTTCCGTTGAAATACACACCAGTCTCAACACCAATTTCCACGAATCTGGTTATCCACTTTACTCTAGTTGGAGGACGGGTGCTTGGCAGTAATGTCTCGGTAGGTCAATGCCTTACGGAGAACCAACTGTTCGACGAGTCGGTGGAAGATCTTGCCTACGTGGCGGGACTTTCGACGGTTGAAGCGAAAAGGTGAATTCGTCGAGGTAGCGCTGGAGATGCACTTTACCCACCTTCCCTTGGTGAGTCGCAGCCAACCAGCGCTTCAGCAACGAGGCAACCAGGTGAACATGCGAGAATTCCTCGGCTGCCAGCCGCGAGTCTCCCGCCGTGTGGGTGACCCGGTGGCGGTAGCCGGCTTTCTTCAAGCCCCGGTAACCCCTCCAGCCGTCGGTATGGACCAGACTGCCTGGCTCCACACAGTCGCTCACAAAACCCACCAGACTCGAGCCCGATGCGTCGGAGACATGGCGCAGAAGGATCCGCCCCATTCTGCGGCCTTCCAGTTCCACCGCAACCACAACCAGGGCTTTGCCCACAAGCTCTCGCCCGCGAACGTGCTTCTCCTTGCCGCCCAAGTAAGTCTCGTCGACCTCGACACTTCCGCCCAGCCGTTCCCGTCCCAGCCGAACCATCGCCTGCCGCAACTTCGGCAACATCAGCCAGGCCGTCTGATAGCTGCCCAGACCGAGTTCACGCTGCAAACCCTTAGCGCTCAGCCCTGTTTTCTGGGTGCAGGCCAGCCACATTGCCAGAAACCAACTCCGCAGCGGCACCCGCGAGTTGTGCAGGATGGTTCCCGCAGTGGGAGAGGTCTGGCGTCGGCAGGCGCTACAGAACATCGTGCCTCGCCCCGTCGTCCAACCCTTCGTGGCCGAGCAGTTCGGACAAACGAATCCCGTGGGCCAGCGGACGCCGATCAAATACTCGCAACAGGCTTGCTGGCTGGCAAACCGTTCAGTGAACTCCACCAGATGCTTTGGAAAGTCCTCGCTCAATTGCCCCGATCTTCGCCGCCAACGGCGCGAGTCCAAGGATAGCTTGGTTCACCACTAGAGTAAAGTGGATAACCAGATTCCACGAAATGACCTGCCGCGACGCCAATGCGCGCAAAGATCTCCCGAAGAACCCCGTCCTCGTCGCTCTGCGAATACACCTTGTAGCCAAAGCGTATCAATCGCTTCTCCTGTTGGTAACGAGGACGTTTGAGAAGTTCGTCCCGATAGTGATGCAGGGAGATCTGCTTGCGCCATTTCTGGTAGTTAACTTCGGACACGGCCCCCTCCTGAACGGTATTATGCCCTTCCATCCGCACAGGATTTCAACCAGGATTTCGGGTCGCCGGCCTGACCCTCGGCGGCGGTGTCGGCCGGTTGGTCCTAAAGTACGGCCTCGCCGTCGACAACGTTCGATCCTTCGAGGTCGTGACCGCCGATGGCGAACTCCCCCGTGCTGCCAGTAATAGGAAGTGGCGGATACCGGGACAGAATGGGGCCACTTTTTTTTTGGGGTGGTGTCATCACCCATGGTCTGTCAATCCGCTATCCGCTACTTTAACCCGAATTGCGCCTTGCTAACGAGCTTCGGGATGGTGCCGGACCCGCCCTGGAACATCGCATTCATGTTGGAACCGTTGGAATTCGTCCAAGAGTACATGACCGTGGTGTAACCCGCCAGCTCCGACCGACTGATCTCAGACCCCTTCGCGCCGATGATCTCCCGGACCTGAGCCCAAGACTGCCCGGTCTTGATCCGGTTGTATTCTGACATCGTGACGACGGGCTCTGGGGCAAGCACAGACTCCGGCATTACAAACCGCCCCGAGGGCTCGGTGTCAGTAGTGCGAGGAGTTCGCGGCACGATGAGTCCGATCAGGAACAGGACCCCGAAGATGCCCAGTATCCACTTCCAGGCTGACCGCTTTTTCACTGGCGAAGCTTGAACAGCCGCCTGAACTCGTTGCCCGCATCCGTGCAGAACTCAGCTTGCACCGGGACTTCTTTTCCACATTGCGTACAGTGCATTCTTCAGCGCCTCCTATCGTCTCCCCCATCCAATCCGGCATAGAGCGACCATCAATCCTCTTGCTCACCAGCAACAGTCCAATTCATTAGCACTCCGCCCACCTCAAGCCAGTACTCCCCATCTCTCGTCCCTTTGACCGACGATCAATAGTCTATTTTGGACTATTCGAGAATCGAATGTACAGTATGGCCTCTCGGACTCGTGGAGAAGTCACTTCACTCCCAAGGCTATCGGGCCATGCTGCGGCTGCTGAGGAAGACGCGGCAGAGCGTCGGTGTAACCCAAGAAGAGTTGGCAACGCGACTTGACGAAACCCAGACCTTCATCAGCAAGTGCGAGCGAGGTACGAACGCCGGATTGACGTTATCGAGTTGCGCAAGTTCTGCGAAGCGCTGGGAATCCCGCTCTCGAAGTTCGTTCGGGATCTAGAGACAGCACTTGGCCCGTCTCAGTCTCAGAAACCGTAGGACGTGCCAGCGGCCAGGCTCTCACAGGCCTGCAAATTGCGGTGCTGGGCCGCGGAAAGCCTACGCTCCCACCAAACAAACTATGCGAAATTCTACGCGCTCTCGCTGGCTCGGCGACGCCGTTCTGACCGAGCGGCCTCCACACACTGGTCGAGGAATGCGACCGATATTCGGCCACTATCCGGGCCGCTGACTTCGCGCGCAATTGGCAAATCGATCCCTAGGATTTTGGGCCGGCGCTCGGATATCTTCAGCGCGCGATCGATTGAAGGCAAGTCGCCCTTCCGTACCGCCGGCCAGATTCCGAGAAGCATCTGATCGAGTCGCTCAAGTTCTAGTTGCCGAACAACCGCAACAGTCTCCCCCAGCTCGTCCGTAAACCGCTGGAAGACAGCAGAGACGAGCTTATGCGCTGCCTGTGGTGAAATTCTCAGGGTTCTCGCGATCGCAGTGTAGGACTTGCCGCCCTTGCGTAAACTGAAAGCCTTCGCTTCCCTTTCCAAGGTCACCGCCCTGGTTGATTTTGTCTTGTTTTTCTTGGTCATCAGCCTGCGACCGCCTATTGTTGAAACCGTCTCAATCGGCGAAAGTATCAACCGCCTGATGTATCAACCAAATTTTGATTCTGGCCCTCACGAGTACCCGCCTGCGAGAAGTCCAAAACAGTTGCCATCTGAACTCCGTACGGTGCCCCACAAGCCGCAACGGCAAGGACTTCATCAGTGTCACGACCCTTGAGCAGGTCGGTGAGAGCGTGGGCGGGCACGGCTGCGGCGAGAGAGCGCACTACCGCGAAGTGTAGCACAGTGATCACATTGTGATCACATAGCCTCAAGGTGTGATGACTATACGTCCCTAAGCTATTGAAAACAATGGTGCGCTCGGAGAGATTCGAACTCCCGACCTTCTGGTCCGTAGCCAGACGCTCTATCCAGCTGAGCTACGAGCGCGCTGGGGCGTGAAGATGACTGCTTGCGGCCTGATTTCAATGCTACCGTGCGCTGGATTGGCTGTCAAACCTTGATTGGCGGGCAAACCCTGATCGGTTGTCAGGCGATGCCCCCCTAGCCTGCATTTCTCACCGCGTGCTTCGGCCGTCAGGCGGTGAGAAATGCAGGCTAGATTCGATATCGCAAGGTGAGCGAACGGCGCGTGGGCGAGCCAAGTCGCTAGTGCAACCAGGTTCGAGGTCGGAGTGTTCTGGCGCGGGGCAGCCGCAACCGGGCAGGGTCCGGCGGGGCGGAGACCTGGATGGAACCTGGCCGCATTCGGCGCGGGGTTTCGTCTGCGCTAACCGCGGACTTCCGCCCGCGGCTCTGTCCGGCCGTGTGGAATTCCCTGCTGCCATCGGCGAGCGAATCTGCATGATAGGCTAGGTTCAAGGCTGCCGCGGACGACCGCGCTAGCGCGTTGGGTACCCGCCAGCCCGGCTCAACTCGACTGATGAAGATCGTAGAACTGCTCGACGCCGGGAAACGAACCGTCTCGTTCGAATTCTTTCCGCCCAAGGACGACGCCGGATTCGACGACCTGTTTCGAACCATAGCCGCGCTGAAGCCGCTCGACCCGAGTTATGTTTCCGTCACCTACGGTGCGGGGGGCAGCACGCGCCGCAAAACGGTCGAACTCGTCAAAAAGATCAAACACGAAATCTCGATCGAGTCAATGGCGCACCTGACCTGCGTCGGAGCCACGCGGCAGGAAATCCAGTCCGTGCTGGACGACCTCCAGGCCGCGGGCGTGGAGAACGTTTTGCCGCTGCGCGGCGACCCGCCAAAAGGGCAGTCTGAGTTCGTGAAGACCGAGGGCGGTTTCGGCTACGCCAGCGAACTCATGGAATTTGTCCGGGGCCGTTACTCTTTCTGTCTCGCCGGCGCCTGCTATCCCGAGGTGCACCCGGAAGCTCCGAACGCGGAAACGGATCTGGAGAACCTACAGCGGAAGGTGGATGCTGGCGTCGATTTCCTGATCACCCAGCTCTTCTTCGACAACGGCGACTTCTTTCGTTTTCGAGACCGGGCCACGGCGAGGGGCATCCGGCTGCCCATTCTGGCCGGCATCATGCCGATTCTCAACGTCAAGCAGGTCAAGCGCTTTACCCAGATGTGCGGCGCCGCGATTCCGCCAAAGTTGTTGTCGAAGATCGAAGCCGTTGAGGACGACACCGAAGCCGTGAGGCAGATCGGCGTCTACCATGCCGCTCAGCAATGCGAAGCTCTGCTGCGGGACGGCGTTGCGGGACTGCACTTCTACACTCTGAATCGCTCGACGGCGACAAGAGCGATCTATCAGCAAATCAAAAGCTCATTGCAGCACGGGCACGGGGCTGAAGCGGACAACCAGCTTTCGCTGGCGTTCGAGAAGCGCTAGTCCGCTCGAGCGGACCCGCCGAAACCAGATTCGGTCCGCGGCTGGATGCCAGGCGTGGCACGTTTGCCAGCTAGCTAAGAAGTCGTCAGGAAATAACATTCTCATTTTCAGGGCTTCTCGGAAGGATGCTGTAGTTCCAGTCTCCATGAAATTCCTCTCGTCGCAATTGTACCTCAGCCATCTGTTTGTCAGAAATCTTGATTCCTTTGGGATACAGATTCGTATCCAGTTCGCTCTCCACTCGCAGGCCGTTCTTGGTCGTCGTGGCGGAGATCAGGTTGATGATGACCTCGTGATTCACCAACGGCTTGCCACGCCAGTTCTGACTGATCGCCGAGAAGAGGCGGTGTTCAATCTTGTTCCACTTGCTGGTGCCCGGCGGAAAGTGGCAGACCCCGATGTGCAACTCCGTTTCGTCGGCCAGCTTCTGTAACTCCCATTTCCAGAGCCGTACCCGCGCCCCATTGCTGCCGCCGGCATCGGCCGTGATCAACAATTGCCGGGCCCGCGGATAGCAGGGCCGGCCCATCGAATACCACCAGCGCCGAATGCTCTCCACGGCAAAGGCCGAGGTATCATGATCCACTCCGACGCTAACCCAGCCGCTGTTCCGCCCCAGATCATAGATGCCGTAGGGGGCCACCTTCCCCAACTCCTTGCTCGGGAAATCGTGGACGCCAACCTTTTCCGGTTCTCCTTTCGGCCGCCATTCTTGCCCGTTATTCTTGAATTCGCCCACCAGTTCTTTCTTCTTCGTGTCCACCGATATCACCGGCTGACCCTGCAACAGATGCTGCCGCACCCGCTCATTGATGTGTTCAAACTGGGCGTTGCGGTCGGGATGCTGCCGGCCTTCCAGCGTCTTGCGGTTCGCCTGCAGGCTGTAGCCGATGGCCCGCAGCAGCTCTGCCACCGTTTGACGGTTCGTCTGGTGACCGCCACGATTCAACTCTGCGGCTAAGTTCCGGACGCTCTTGCAGGTCCAGCGCAACGGCGATTGCGGGTCGCCCCGTGTGACCGGCTCCACCAACCTCTCCAAATCCTGCTGCAACTTCGGATCGCGTACGGTCGCCCTCTTGCGGCCACCTCCCGGACGACGCACCCGGCCCAGCGGCGTTGATGAGACCGCCTGTTTCAATTCCGCCATCCCCTTTCGGATCAACGGCCGCGATACACCGGTCGCTGTTGAAACCGCCGAAATCCCGCCCCGCCCGATGGCTGCACTCTCGGCCGCGACCAGCAGCCGCCGCGATCGCTCGTCGAGTCTTGCGGCAAGAGCCCTGAACCGAAACCTGATTCCTGCCAGGTCTGCCATCCCCCTCAGCATACATCAAAACATTTCGTAATGGAAATGTTATTTGCTGCCGCTCCCTAAGCTAGCTACTTTCCGGCGCAAAATGACGATTTTGGCAAAGCGGAAAAAACGGAGAATCTATTGGGGGAAGCAAGGGGTGGAACAGACAGGGCGGCGGGGCTGGCGGCGACCGCGGGGGCGCTTAGCGGCTGTCGCTGGCGGCGAGGTGACGTCCGATGTTTGATCAGGTTGTCGGCGATGACGCCCAGCCCCACCCAGCGTTGCCTGCCTTCCTCGCCGCGGTAGCGACCGCGATTCCACCATCAATGGATGCCTGACGAGCAACGATTCAGTCCGTGTCGCCGCTTCAGGAGACTGCTGCGTCCTTCCGAACCCGTTCTCCATTTCTGTCCCCGCCGGAACCAGCGTTTCTTTTGGTGCCGGCGGCGCTCGGGGCTGCGACTCGAACGATTCGGAATCGAGACCCGTTTCACGCCCCGCTGCCGCGCCTGTTCCTCATTGGCAGCCGAGTAGAATCCGGCGTCGGCGGCTACCAGGCGCGGCAGCCGTCCCAGCCGCTGCTGATGAATCTCGATCGCCGGCAGCAGCTAAATCACTGTCGGCCGGCCGCTGCTCATAAACCTCGTAGTGGCGTCGGGCACGGTTTCCTGGCCCGCACTTCGCGTTCCAGCACGGCGAAGCTCCAATTGCGGGCGTGTTTGAGAACGAGCAGGCGCAGCACGACCTCGGCGGGAGTGGCGGGACGGCCGCGCTGGCGCGACTGAGGATGGCGGCGGCCGAGGGCCCCCCAGACGGTTCAGAGCCGCTCGGCGTCCTGGAGCAGCCGGTCGGCATGGCGCATCCAAGGCTCGTAGAGGTCAAGAGGATTTTCGGGGAAGAGGGGTTTGAACAGGCAGCGCTGGCGGTGGCGCAGAGTCGTCATTCCCAATTATACCATTCTGGTTATCCACTTTACTCTAGTTGGAGGACGGGTGCTTGGCAGTAATGTCTCGGTAGGTCAATGCCTTACGGAGAACCAACTGTTCGACGAGTCGGTGGAAGATCTTGCCTACGTGGCGGGACTTTCGACGGTTGAAGCGAAAGGTGAATTCGTCGAGGTAGCGCTGGAGATGCACTTTACCCACCTTCCCTTGGTGAGTCGCAGCCAACCAGCGCTTCAGCAACGAGGCAACCAGGTGAACATGCGAGAATTCCTCGGCTGCCAGCCGCGAGTCTCCCGCCGTGTGGGTGACCCGGTGGCGGTAGCCGGCTTTCTTCAAGCCCCGGTAACCCCTCCAGCCGTCGGTATGGACCAGACTGCCTGGCTCCACACAGTCGCTCACAAAACCCACCAGACTCGAGCCCGATGCGTCGGAGACATGGCGCAGACGGATCCGCCCCATTCTGCGGCCTTCCAGTTCCACCGCAACCACAACCAGGGCTTTGCCCACAAGCTCTCGCCCGCGAACGTGCTTCTCCTTGCCGCCCAAGTAAGTCTCGTCGACCTCGACACTTCCGCCCAGCCGTTCCCGTCCCAGCCGAACCATCGCCTGCCGCAACTTCGGCAACATCAGCCAGGCCGTCTGATAGCTGCCCAGACCGAGTTCACGCTGCAAACCCTTAGCGCTCAGCCCTGTTTTCTGGGTGCAGGCCAGCCACATTGCCAGAAACCAACTCCGCAGCGGCACCCGCGAGTTGTGCAGGATGGTTCCCGCAGTGGGAGAGGTCTGGCGTCGGCAGGCGCTACAGAACATCGTGCCTCGCCCCGTCGTCCAACCCTTCGTGGCCGAGCAGTTCGGACAAACGAATCCCGTGGGCCAGCGGACGCCGATCAAATACTCGCAACAGGCTTGCTGGCTGGCAAACCGTTCACTCCACCAGATGCTTTGGAAAGTCCTCGCTCAATTGCCCCGATCTTCGCCGCCAACGGCGCGAGTTAGCTTGGTTCACCACTAGAGTAAAGTGGATAACCAGATTATACCATATTTGGTTATCCACTTTACTCTAGTTGGAGGACGGGTGCTTGGCAGTAATGTCTCGGTAGGTCAATGCCTTACGGAGAACCAACTGTTCGACGAGTCGGTGGAAGATCTTGCCTACGTGGCGGGACTTTCGACGGTTGAAGCGAAAGGTGAATTCGTCGAGGTAGCGCTGGAGATGCACTTTACCCACCTTCCCTTGGTGAGTCGCAGCCAACCAGCGCTTCAGCAACGAGGCAACCAGGTGAACATGCGAGAATTCCTCGGCTGCCAGCCGCGAGTCTCCCGCCGTGTGGGTGACCCGGTGGCGGTAGCCGGCTTTCTTCAAGCCCCGGTAACCCCTCCAGCCGTCGGTATGGACCAGACTGCCTGGCTCCACACAGTCGCTCACAAAACCCACCAGACTCGAGCCCGATGCGTCGGAGACATGGCGCAGACGGATCCGCCCCATTCTGCGGCCTTCCAGTTCCACCGCAACCACAACCAGGGCTTTGCCCACAAGCTCTCGCCCGCGAACGTGCTTCTCCTTGCCGCCCAAGTAAGTCTCGTCGACCTCGACACTTCCGCCCAGCCGTTCCCGTCCCAGCCGAACCATCGCCTGCCGCAACTTCGGCAACATCAGCCAGGCCGTCTGATAGCTGCCCAGACCGAGTTCACGCTGCAAACCCTTAGCGCTCAGCCCTGTTTTCTGGGTGCAGGCCAGCCACATTGCCAGAAACCAACTCCGCAGCGGCACCCGCGAGTTGTGCAGGATGGTTCCCGCAGTGGGAGAGGTCTGGCGTCGGCAGGCGCTACAGAACATCGTGCCTCGCCCCGTCGTCCAACCCTTCGTGGCCGAGCAGTTCGGACAAACGAATCCCGTGGGCCAGCGGACGCCGATCAAATACTCGCAAACAGGCTTGCTGGCTGGCAAACCGTTCAGTGAACTCCACCAGATGCTTTGGAAAGTCCTCGCTCAATTGCCCCGATCTTCGCCGCCAACGGCGCGAGTCCAAGGATAGCTTGGTTCACCACTAGAGTAAAGTGGATAACCAGATATACCATAAATCGGACAAGATTGTCCTAAATATTTTCGGCGTTCCGGCCGTTTCGGGGCAATCAACCCCTCGTATTTAGCGGACCGGACCGTTCCTTCTTGCGCCGGAACGTAGTTAGTTTCCGGCGCAAAATAGGAAAGCTAGTTGCTCTGGGGACTGTTGCACCTCCCACGAGCCACAAGCGTTGCGGGATCGGAAGGATCAGAGCTGTAGAATTGACACCGGATCGGAGCGCAGCATAGAATCAAGAGGATTGAAGCGGGAGTAACTCAGTTGGTAGAGTGCGACCTTGCCAAGGTCGATGTCGCGGGTTCGAATCCCGTCTCCCGCTCCAGTTTCAACCGGTATGGGGGCCTAACCCGATGGGGGAGCAGGGCCTTTGCTCTCAAGCGGCGCGGGACAAGCGACTCCGTGTCTCGCTGCTGATGAATCGAACACCTCAGCAGATAAGTCGGGGAGGGCAGGCTCCCCGGCGCTTGTGATGTCGAAGGCTTCAAGTCGCGGAGACATACCGAGTATCAGATCCGGGACGTCACCTTGCGTGGGCGCGGTAGCCAAGTGGTAAGGCAGAGGTCTGCAAAACCTTTATTCGTGGGTTCGATTCCCACCCGCGCCTCCAGATTATCTTTCTTTTTATCAATAGTTTACATACAGATGGGAAGTTGGTGTGCGGTTGATGTGCCAATGTGGTAGGCTCGGCAGTAGGCTCCTGTTGCGCGAGCCGTCGAGCCGCATCAACTTCGCCTCGTAATGACTTGGGTGTCGAATGATTCAAGCGCGACAGAGTAAATCGCCACCCCGTTTAACGTGAGCTTCACCAACGCCGACCTGTTGCAGGTGATCAAGCAAGACGGCTCGACCGCGACCGTCAAGCTCTTCGATCACGCCAAGAAAGTGGGCGGCACGTTCGGCGTTGCCTCGGGCACGTTCACCTTCGAGGACAACGGCATTCAAGCCTTTGACCGCGTAACGCTCTGGCTTCAAAACCGCGCGTTCGATCACATTCGATCACATTGTCCCCAACCCTCCGGGGACCGACCCGTTGGGCGCGGCCATCGACGGTATTAGGGACCTCATCAATAACCGCGACTGGACCGCCGACAGCCCCTTTGCGCTGCGCGCCGACCGCTCCGGAAGCAACCTCATTGTCAAGGCCGCGCGAGCGGGCCGCGTGGATACGAACGGGACCACGGTTAGCTGGGTGAGCGGCGCGAAGTTCCCAGGGATCGCGGGCGGCTCGGCGATCCGAATCAACCAGGTTGACCACACCGTTTCGACCGTCGATTCTCCTGCGCAAATCACTCTGACGGCAAGCGCTGGCAGTCAAACGAACGTGCTTTATCTAGCCGAGCGCAGCGGCTACGACGGCAACGCGATCGAGATGTACTCGATCTGGAAAAACAACAATCTGAAGACCACTCAACCGGGCGTGGCGTTCACGGGCGGCGACTCGGCGACGACATGGCAGGTGACCCTCGACTTTGACGCGCTCGGGATCACGAGCGTACGGCAGGCGTGGCTTACTTTCGCGCCCCGGCTGACCCACAGCGGCGCTTTTACTTCCGAGGAGTTTTCGGCGGTTTCCACGAACTGGGCGGTCACCGACGCGCAGAGCAAGCGCGCTTTGAAGGTGATGGATCTGGACAAGTCGGTCAGGGTGAGCGCGCGCGATCAGTGGGCCGTCTACAGCGGGGCGTCGTGGACCGACGAAGCGGGTTTTTACGAGCAAGGCTTCGCGCGCCGGGCGACGACGCCGGGCGACAAGGCGACGTTTACGTACCACTGTCAGCACACCCACGACCTCTATGTGGGCACGTCGCTTTACAGCGATCGCGGGATCTTCGAGGTGTCGCTGGACGGCGATGCGGAGACGGACCTAGATATGTACTTGAACGCCGAGCCCGCGCTTGTGACGCGGCGCAAGGTGCGCTCGGGCGTGGCGGCCGGCAAGCACAGCTTGGAGCTGACGCTCAAGGCCGGGACGGGCTCGATCGGGTACGTCATGTGATCGAGGCGGTGGTTGAACGCAGCGACGTGCCGCCCGCCGCGCAGGTCTACAGCGAAGTGGGAATGGCGCTCAACTACGACACGGACGCCACCTATAAGCGCGCGCCGGCCGCGCTGGTGAAAGCAATCGAGTGGTCGGGATTCGAGGGCGATATCGACCTTGCCACGCTGATCTACTTTCATTCGGAGCGCAAGCGCGTGGGCGGCTTTTTTCCAAGTGTGACAGTGACATTTGGGGGGACTTGGAACGGAGGCGATGAGGCGTTCCTGACTCTCGGCGGGATCACGATCGGCAAGAGTGTTTTCCCGGCCGACACGACGAGCACGATCGCGGCGCACTTCAAGCGGTTCATCAACGAGACATTCAGCGGCGTTTGGGCTTCGGTGGCGGGCGCCGTTCTCACGATCACGAACCGCTCGCCGGTGTTCTCATTCACGTTCTCGGAGAGCAAGTCGAGCGCCGACGGGACGATCAGCGAAAGCGGGTCGCTGACTGGCGGCGTGGAGGGGACATGGACGGTGGACGAGGCGGCTTCGCAAGTGGTGAACCGGGCGGCGTTGGTCTGGGAACGCACCGGGCCCTCCCACCCTCGTCTCCAACGCCGGACGTTGGGGATCCAGCGCCGCTTGGTTTGATTATAATCTTGACGGCCGACTTGACCTGATTATCGCCAATCTGGTTATCCACTTTACTCTAGTGGTGAACCAAGCTATCCTTGGACTCGCGCCGTTGGCGGCGAAGATCGGGGCAATTGAGCGAGGACTTTCCAAAGCATCTGGTGGAGTTCACTGAACGGTTTGCCAGCCAGCAAGCCTGTTGCGAGTATTTGATCGGCGTCCGCTGGCCCACGGGATTCGTTTGTCCGAACTGCTCGGCCACGAAGGGTTGGACGACGGGGCGAGGCACGATGTTCTGTAGCGCCTGCCGACGCCAGACCTCTCCCACTGCGGGAACCATCCTGCACAACTCGCGGGTGCCGCTGCGGAGTTGGTTTCTGGCAATGTGGCTGGCCTGCACCCAGAAAACAGGGCTGAGCGCTAAGGGTTTGCAGCGTGAACTCGGTCTGGGCAGCTATCAGACGGCCTGGCTGATGTTGCCGAAGTTGCGGCAGGCGATGGTTCGGCTGGGACGGGAACGGCTGGGCGGAAGTGTCGAGGTCGACGAGACTTACTTGGGCGGCAAGGAGAAGCACGTTCGCGGGCGAGAGCTTGTGGGCAAAGCCCTGGTTGTGGTTGCGGTGGAACTGGAAGGCCGCAGAATGGGGCGGATCCGTCTGCGCCATGTCTCCGACGCATCGGGCTCGAGTCTGGTGGGTTTTGTGAGCGACTGTGTGGAGCCAGGCAGTCTGGTCCATACCGACGGCTGGAGGGGTTACCGGGGCTTGAAGAAAGCCGGCTACCGCCACCGGGTCACCCACACGGCGGGAGACTCGCGGCTGGCAGCCGAGGAATTCTCGCATGTTCACCTGGTTGCCTCGTTGCTGAAGCGCTGGTTGGCTGCGACTCACCAAGGGAAGGTGGGTAAAGTGCATCTCCAGCGCTACCTCGACGAATTCACCTTTCGCTTCAACCGTCGAAAGTCCCGCCACGTAGGCAAGATCTTCCACCGACTCGTCGAACAGTTGGTTCTCCGTAAGGCATTGACCTACCGAGACATTACTGCCAAGCACCAGTCCTCCAACTAGAGTAAAGTGGATAACCAGATATCGCCAATTCTGGTTATCCACTTTACTCTAGTGGTGAACCAAGCTATCCTTGGACTCGCGCCGTTGGCGGCGAAGATCGGGGCAATTGAGCGAGGACTTTCCAAAGCATCTGGTGGAGTTCACTGAACGGTTTGCCAGCCAGCAAGCCTGTTGCGAGTATTTGATCGGCGTCCGCTGGCCCACGGGATTCGTTTGTCCGAACTGCTCGGCCACGAAGGGTTGGACGACGGGGCGAGGCACGATGTTCTGTAGCGCCTGCCGACGCCAGACCTCTCCCACTGCGGGAACCATCCTGCACAACTCGCGGGTGCCGCTGCGGAGTTGGTTTCTGGCAATGTGGCTGGCCTGCACCCAGAAAACAGGGCTGAGCGCTAAGGGTTTGCAGCGTGAACTCGGTCTGGGCAGCTATCAGACGGCCTGGCTGATGTTGCAGAAGTTGCGGCAGGCGATGGTTCGGCTGGGACGGGAACGGCTGGGCGGAAGTGTCGAGGTCGACGAGACTTACTTGGGCGGCAAGGAGAAGCACGTTCGCGGGCGAGAGCTTGTGGGCAAAGCCCTGGTTGTGGTTGCGGTGGAACTGGAAGGCCGCAGAATGGGGCGGATCCGTCTGCGCCATGTCTCCGACGCATCGGGCTCGAGTCTGGTGGGTTTTGTGAGCGACTGTGTGGAGCCAGGCAGTCTGGTCCATACCGACGGCTGGAGGGGTTACCGGGGCTTGAAGAAAGCCGGCTACCGCCACCGGGTCACCCACACGGCGGGAGACTCGCGGCTGGCAGCCGAGGAATTCTCGCATGTTCACCTGGTTGCCTCGTTGCTGAAGCGCTGGTTGGCTGCGACTCACCAAGGGAAGGTGGGTAAAGTGCATCTCCAGCGCTACCTCGACGAATTCACCTTTCGCTTCAACCGTCGAAAGTCCCGCCACGTAGGCAAGATCTTCCACCGACTCGTCGAACAGTTGGTTCTCCGTAAGGCATTGACCTACCGAGACATTACTGCCAAGCACCCGTCCTCCAACTAGAGTAAAGTGGATAACCAGAATCGCCAATTATGTGGATTGGACGCCGGATGGCAATGTGCGGTGCGGGAATCCCGGCGAGGAGTACCGTGCTTACTGCCACCCGAATACGTACAAGGGGCAAAGCCCCACGCTGTATCTGAATCAAGGGAAGGGAATATTCGAAGACGTCAGCGGCTCCAGTCTACTTGCATTGAGCCGTAGTAGCGGCCTCGGAGTGGTGACATTCGATTACGACCGGGACGGCCGACAGGATATCTTTATCGCCAACGATGCCATGGCCAATTCTCTGTTTCGCAACAGTGGGAACGGGACCTTCGAAGAGGTTGCGTACACGGCTGGTATAGCCTTGAGCGAGGATGGCAAAGCAGAGGCCGGAATGGGGACTGACGCCGCCGACACCGACGGTAACGGATGGATGGATGTCTTCGTGACCCACCTCGACTTCGAACATGGTCGTCTCTACCGGAATCTTCGCAACGGCGCGTTTGAAGATCACACTTTCACGGCGAAGCTCGGCTATGCGACGTTTAACTACAGTGGCTTTGGAGCGAAGTTTTTCGACTATGACAATGATGGGCCCCAGGATCTGTTCATGGCAAATGGGCATATCTTGGACAATATCCACCTCTATCACGCAGAAGTGACCTACGCTGAACCAAACTTAATTTATAAAAACGACGGCAAGGGTCGGTTCCGCGACATGAGCAAGAGCCTCGGGGGGGACCTCCAACGGCACTTCGTGAGCCGAGGGGCCGCGGTGGCTGATTTCGATAACGACGGCGACCTTGACGTGCTGGTGAGCAACAATGGAGAGGGGGCGCAACTGCTGAGAAACGACGGAGGCAACCGAAATCATTGGCTGCGGATCCATCTCGTCGGCACGGAATCCAATCGTGATGGAGTAGGCGCACGCGTCAAGGTCGTGGCGGGGGATCTGATCCAGCATGACGAGCGGAAAGGAGGGACGAGTTATCAGTCCGCTCAAGACCCTCGGCTGCATTTTGGACTGGGCCGGGAAGATACAGTCGATTCGGTTGAAGTGACTTGGCCAAGTGGTTTACGGGAGATTTTTCGCGAACTGGAGAGCGACGCGACGATTACAATCGAGGAAGGAACGGGCGCGCGCTTGGGTGGTCAATGACAGGAAGCTGGGAGACGGACGGATGCAAGGGCGGCTGAGTTCGAAGATAACCGGGTTCGCTGTCGGTCTCGCGGTCCTTTGTCTGACGTGGTCTTTTCCTTCTCTCATCGCCCAAACAGGGCGTAGTCAAGAAGACTCCGCTGACGGCAATCCGCCCGCGGCGGCCGACCATAAGAGACAAGCAGCTCTCTCGTTCAATAACAGGGACTATGAAGGTGCCCTGAAACACTTTCGGGCCGTGGTACGGGGTGATCCGCACGATGTTGAGTCTCACGACAACATCGGCGTGACGTTGGCAAGACTTGGCCGAGCAAAAGAGGCCGTCGCGGCACTTCTGAAAGCGGTCGAAATAGACGGTCGTTTCTCGCCCGCCCATTACCATCTAGGTCTGATATACGATCGAATGGGCCGCACGCGGGAAGCCGTCGCGCAGTATCAGGAGGCGCTGCAACTGAATCCGGCATTCACCCAGGCCCGTTATGCGCTAAGCGGCGTTTGTTGGAGAATCGGAGATCTCGAAGGCGCGGTCGAACTTCTACAAGAAGTCCTAGCGGCTGATTCCAACTCGCTGGAGGTACGGCTCAACCTGGCTGTCGGGCTTTGGCGGAATGGGGACCTGGACGCAGCCGTCGATCATTTGAAGACCGTGATCGGACTTCACCCGAAAGAACCGCGGGCCTACTCCGCCCTGGGCCAAATCCTGGTCGAAAAACAGGTCACCGATGAGGCCGTCTCCGCTCTGGAAAGAGTTGTGGAATTGGCGCCGCGGGACCCCGAGGGGCACTATAACCTGGGACTGGCATTGAGGCTCAACGGAGACGTGGGGGAAGCGGAGCGAGCGCTCCGGCAGGCGCTCGAAATTAAGCCGGATCATGCTCTGGCGCGCCGAGCTCTAGGTCTCGTGCTTCGTCAGGAGGGCGACCTCGAAGGTGCGGTTTCGGAACTGCGTCTTGCCGTCGCGGATCTTCCACAGGATTCCATGGCCCATCACAATCTAGGGAGCGTGCAACTGAAGCTAGGCCGAGTCGATCAGGCCGTGCCTGAACTTCGCGAGGCGGTCCGCCTCGATCCATATCTCTTGGAGGCGTACTACAACCTGGTACGGGCCCTGCGCAAAGCCGGCCAAGCGGAAGAGGCGGCGCGGGTGACGGAGAGGGCTGAACAACTCTCAACGGAGAAAGCGAACGCCGGCCGTTCGATCGTGCTTCTTCAATCGGCGTTACAGCACAAGGAAAGCGGTGATCTCAAAGAGGCCCTTGACGAACTGCGTGAGGCGACCACCCTAAGTCCTCAATTAGTGGAGGCTCAATTCCAGCTTGCTCTCACATTGCGAGAGTCGCATCAGGAGACGCCGGAGACCGAGCGAGCTCTGCGGCGCGTTCTCGAACTGCAACCCGGACATGCCCGTGCTCACCATCAGCTGGGTCGGCTCTTGCAGCAGCTGGGAAAGACGGAGGAAGCAGTCGTTGAATTGCGAACCGCCACCCGGTTGGCTCCTAGTCTGATCGAAGCGCACCGGGCCCTTGGACGTCTGTCGCTTGATTTGGAGCGGTGGGCATCAGTCGCCGCTGAGTTCCGTGCAGTGCTCGCCTGGCACCCCGACGATCTGGCAGCTCGGAACGATCTCGCCACTGCGCTGGAAGCCCTTGGTAAGGTTGAAAAATCCTTCTAGCACTTCCGGGTGCACTGTCACTTGCTGAATTTTTGCCACGATGCGCAGGCAATACCGCTTGGTCAACCTCCGCGGGGTGACCACCATCGCCGCTAGACCGATGTCAAACTGCCGCTTGCCAAAATACAGGACAGGAGTCGGCGCTGTGCCTGGCCTCTAGAACCTGCGACCCACCGGCGACCGGACCCACGATCAGCGCCCCCTTCAGAGAGATTGATCCAGCACCCAAATCACAGCCCAGCAGGATCGGCCGGCCCTTCACTCACCTATGCGCGATCGCTGGACCAAGCCCCCAGAACGGTCTTTCATGGACTTCCGCGGGGTAGGCGCCCCGAATGTCACAGACCCGAACGCAACCCACCTCGGACCCTCAAGTCAAACCCTTGCGCTTCAATGAATCCCCTTGTATCGTCCGACGGTCCCTCTTGGCCGGCTCGATGCCGACGGTACCTGATCTCAACTTCCACGAGTGGATCGGGGGCAGATGAGGAAACCCAGGGGCATGCCCTCAACTACCCGCGCCTCGCCCGCGGCCAACTCTTCCGCGTGCGGTAGCTCAATCTGATCGGCGACACCGATCTGTCGGTAGCGAAGCTCTTCGACATGATTAACCCTAATGCCACGGGAAGCGCTGAGGGGCGAACTGCGGCAGACAACGCCACTGTGCGCGCGGTGTTCGTCATCGGACCGGACAAGAAGATCAAGCTGATGATCACGTATCCCATGACCACGGGCCGCAACTTCGACGAGGTGCTGCGGGTGCTTGATTCGATGCAGTTGACCGCGAAGCACAAAGTTGCGACGCCGGTGAGTGATCATAGCCCTGAAAGGCGAATGACCTGCTAGCCACGGACGAGACGCGGGAGACAATGCGAGCGGACGCCTCTCCCGCGCAGGCGCGGAGGCACCGGTCGCGAAGAGATGCGGATCAGAGAAGGCCGTTGTATGTCGAGCGCGGCCGAGTACATTTTCGACTAACATGAGGGTCTCGTTGGCCCTCGCTCAGGCGCGGCTGCTCGGCGGGAGGCTTTTCATGACTATCGGACTCACGGGCACGAACGGCGCCGGCAAGACCGTCACCGCCGAACATTTGCGGACCAAGGGATTCGAGTATCACTCGCTCTCGGACGAGATTCGCCATGAACTTGATTCCGCCGGGCGCGAGGCCACGAGAGAAAACCTCATTGAAATGGGGAACCAGCTTCGCGCCGAACACGGTCCGGCCGTACTCGCCGGCCGCATCAAGTCCCGGCTGCGCCAAGACCGCAACTACGTCATCGATTCGATTCGCAACCCTTACGAGGTGAAGTTACTCCAAGCTGACAAAGAGTTCCACTTGCTCCATCTGGATGGCCCGGTCGAGGTTCGCTACGAGCGGGTTCGCCAGCGGGGCGGTCCGCGCACTCCGGCGTCTCTGGAAGAGTTCGTCGAGCTAGAGCGGCGCGAGACCGATAGCAATGACCCCAAGCACCAGCAGTTGCGGGCCTGCTACGAGCTGGCGGACGCGACGCTTCCAAACGACGGCACCCTCGAGGATCTGCATCTCCGGCTCGATGATCTGGTCAAGGGATGGCTGATGTCGGTCGACAGGCCGAGCTGGGACGAATACTTCATGAAGATCGCTCAGATTGCTTCGCTGCGCAGCAACTGCATGAAGCGCAAGGTCGCGGCGGTGATCGTTAAGGACCGCCGCATTATCTCAACCGGCTACAACGGGACGCCGCGCGGCGTAAAGAACTGCAACGAAGGCGGCTGCCCCCGCTGTAATTCGATGGCCGCCAGCGGCACCCAATTGGGCGATTGCCTCTGCTCCCACGCCGAGGAGAATGCTGTTGTCCAGGCCGCCTATCACGGTATCGGCGTGGGCGGTTCGACGATCTATTCGACGTTCTCGCCTTGCTTGATTTGCACGAAAATGATCATCAATTCCGGGATCGAGGAAGTGGTTTACAACCTGGAATATCCGCTCAACGGGGTGGCGCAGGGCCTGCTGGAAGAAGCGGGGGTCAAGGTGCGCCACCTGAAGATCGACTAGGGTGCGTTCTGCTCCGAGAACAGGCTGCCCGGTTGCTTTTGGGGCTGCATTTTCCTCAATTGGGCTGAATGAAGCCAGTCCCTGGAGTTTGCACTTTCTGACGCGGCACGCGGCTCCAGCCGTGCCGCTTTGGGCCTCCAGGCCCGCCGTCCGGCGCAGCGTCCTTGAGATTCGCGAGGCAGGACCACAGGTCCAGCCCTGGACCGGCTGAGAGCCGGTCCTACTGTGCTGCTTGACGCAGTGCACTTGCGCCACGTCGACCGCCGGGCAGCTCGAAAAATTCGGCTACGGCTTCAGCCCCCCGCTATCGGTGGCCAGCGGCCGATCCAAGGCCTTGCTTGTTCCAATTGGGCCGCCAGGCGGAACAACGTCGCTTCATCCCCGAAACGCCCGGTGAAATGCAGTCCGATTGGAAGACCCGCATCGTTCCAATGCAAGGGCACCGACATTGCCGGCTGTCCCGTTGTGTTCGCGAATTGGGTGAACGGCACGAATTGAAATACCCGCTGCACCATGCGGGTCGCGTCGGGGGCGGCAACTTCCGGTCCCGGATGCAGCACGCCGAGCTTGGGAGGCGGCTCGGCGACGCTCGGCGTCAGCCACACGTCGTAAGTCTCGAAGAAACTCGCGAAGCGGCGGCTTAGTGCTTGGAAGTAGCCTACGGCCCGCAAGTATTCCCATGCTTTGATCGTGGAACCCTGCTGATACAACTGCCAATTCGCCGGCTCGTATAAGTCAGGCTTTGGCTCGCTCCCTGAAGCTTGCGCGATGGACTCCACCGTCTGAGCGAAACCCGAGAGCCAAAGGACCATGAAGGCCTGTCTATACTGCTCCATTTCGACTTTTGGGGCTGCTTCCTCGACCTTGTGCCCAAGATCTTCCAGCAGTTTCGCGGTACTGGCGACAGCCTTCGTGCAGTCTTGATGAACCGGCGTGTCGATTGGCGGCCAGAGTGAGAAGGCGATGCGCAAGGAACCCGGCTCGGTTCTCGTTTCATCGAGAAATGGCCTTTGCTTGGGCGGGGCATGGTAGGGGTCGCCCGGATGAGGCCCTGCTGTTGCGTCGAGCAATGCCGCGCTGTCACGCACCGTCAGCGTCACCGCGTGCTCGCAGACAAGACCGCTCAGGATATCCCCCGCCCTGGGAGCAAGCGTGTTGCGTGCGCGGGTCGGCTTGAGCCCAAACAGGCCGCAGCAGGAGGCGGGTATACGAATTGATCCGCCGCCATCGTTGGCGTGCGCCAAGGGGACGATGCGCGCCGCGACGGCGGCGGCGGAGCCTCCGCTCGAGCCGCCGGTCGTTCGTTCCAAGTCCCAGGGATTGTGGGCCGCTCCGAACAGATGCGGCTCGGTGGTTGCCGTCAAGCCCCACTCGGGAGTGTTGGTCTTCGCGACTGTGATCAGACCCGCCTGCTTCTGCCTCACGACAAGTTCGCTGTCGACCTTGGAAATGTTCCCGGCCAGCGCTCTCGAACCGGCCGTGTAGCGAACTCCCGCGTACGTTGCTCCGATGTCCTTCAGCAAGAAAGGCGCGCCGCGAAACGGCCCGTCCGGGATTTCCCCCCTGGCCGCCTCGCGGGCCAGGTCATACATCGGAGTCACGATCGCGTTGAGCTTTGGGTTGAGTTCCTCGATTCGGGCGATGACGGCTTCGACCAGCTCAATCGGCTGGACAGCCCCCGAGCGCACGAGTTCCGCCTGACCGAGAGCGTCCCGGGCCAGGGCGTCGCTCAACGTTAGCGAAGCCGGCTTCTGGGTGGGAGAGTTCTCGGCGCCTCCGCCGCAGTCGGACAGCCCGGCGGCCATCGAAGCAGCCAAGAAGGCTCGGCGGTTTAGGCTGGGCGGTGCTTTTCTTGATCCTTCGGCTTGTGATGACGCGCGCGCCTGGCCCTTTTCATCGGTGAGCTTCGTTGGGGTCGGTTTCGCTGGCATTTGAAATTTCCTGTCGAGGAAACAGTCTTGACGGAAGGGCTGCGAAGGGAATGCTGCGCGGGGCGCCTCGTGAAGGTGAACGACTAGTTGTGCTGTCAGTGAAATAGATTTATTTAACTGCTTGCGCCAGTGCCGCTCGGGC
Source organism: Bryobacterales bacterium (assembly GCA_965248205.1). GTDB lineage: Bacteria > Acidobacteriota > Terriglobia > Bryobacterales > UBA6623. The sequence continues at coordinate 33,899 of CBDFIS010000004.1, read as the reverse complement.
GCGTTGGATCTTGGCCAGTATCTGTTGGCCCTCTGCCCGCCAGACATACCTCTTGGGCTCGTCATTGCGCGCCGCCATGTATTCTTCGATCGCCTTGATTAACTGCCGCACTCCCCTGAAGCTTCCCTCCCGCACACACTCTTCGGTCAGGTCGGCGAAAAACCTCTCCACCAGGTTGAGCCACGAACTCGAGGTCGGGGTGAAATGGATGTGGAACCGCGAGTGCTTGTCCAGCCACTGCTTCACGGCCGCGTGTTTGTGCGTGGCGTAGTTGTCGATGATCAAGTGCAGATCCAGGTCTTGGGGGGTCTCGCGCTCGATTTGCTTGAGAAACCGCAGCCATTCCACGTGCGTGTGCCGCGCCTCGGTGCGCGAGAGGATCTTGCCGTCCAGATAGTTCAGCGCCGCGAACAGGGTGATCGTGCCGTGGCGGATGTAATCGTGCGTCCGGGTGCGAATGTGGCCGATGCCCAACGGCAAGCCCGGCTGCGTCCGCTCCAGGGCTTGGCATTGGCTCTTCTCGTCGCAGCACAGCACCAGAGCTTTGTCTGGAGGATTCAGATACAAGCCAATCACATCCCAGAACTTGCGCTCGAACTCCGGGTCCTGGCTCAGCTTGAACGTGCGCCTCAGGTGCGGTTTGAGGTCGTTTTGCCTCCAGATGCGGTGGACGCTGTCGTGCGAGATCCCGACGGCCTTGGCCATCGTCCGCACGCTCCAACGGCGGCGGCCTTTGGGCGGCTGCGTCACTTGTGTGATCACCTTTTGAATCTTCTCGACCGGCAGCCAGGGCTTGCGCCCGCGCCCGGGCTTGTCCCGCAAGCCCTCAAATCCGTCGCGTCCGAACCGCTGGGACCACAGCGAGACGGTCGTCACGCTGGTGGCCAACTTCTCGGCGACATCTTTCTGTTTGAGGCCTTCGCCACGCAACAGCACGATGCGGGCACGAAGACCATCTCGCTGCGAGGTGGTGGGAGCCCGCACACGTCGTTGCAATTCGGAGCGATCTTCGGGAGTTAGTTGCAGAACTGCGATAGGCCGCGCCATGTCCCATGATGCCACACCTTGGGACTTTAATGCAAGTCCTTTATCTGACAGAACACTAGGTTACTGAGTTGACACGACTGCCGCTACCGCCACAACTCCATCGGCGATGGCGACGCCGAACCTGTGCATAATTCAGGTGGTAAAGCCTAGAAAGCCGTATTTCTGCTACGTTGGCAGCACTCGTTTAGAATAGAAAGACGCGGAGGAAACCGATGGCGGAACGAATGGTCCAATGTGTCAAGCTTGACAAGGAGTTGCCTGGCCTGGCGGAAACGCCGTTTGACGGAGAACTGGGGCAGCGTATCTACGACAATGTGTCCCGACAAGCCTGGATGATGTGGAGCGAGCACCTCAAGATGATCATCAACGAGTACCGGCTCAATCCCGGCACGATGGAAGCCCAGGAGTTGATCATCAAGCAGATGGAACAGTTTTTTTTTGGCGAGGGAGCCGCGCTTCCGTCGGAATACGTCCCCCCGACCGAAGCCCAGCACTAGACCGTTCACAGATTCTTGGCTGGGAGGCGCTGCGTTCTCTTCGTAACCTCCCGGTCAGACACGTTCCATCAATTTGAGAAGGGCCGTTAAAGACACCTCGCTCGCTTTCGCCTTGCTGCCATCTACCCTGTAGTGGGTTTCGAGCGAAAAGGTTTCCTGGTAGCCGTCTTTGACAAGGGCGCGTAGCTGACCCAGGTGGTCGAATTTGCCCTCCCCCACTCCGCACCATTCCGTTTTGCCGCTTGGCAGGTATCGGTAGTCCCTCAAGTGCACGTGATAAATGCGTCCGGGGTCGAGCATGGCGTAACCCTTTGGGAATGGATTGCCGCCCATTTGAGCCGCGTTGTTGGGGTCCCAGGTGAGTCCGAAATTGTCGTCCGGAATTGCCTTCAGCATGCGAGCCGAGTCCGCGGCGGTGGCTACATAGCTGTGGCCAACATTCTCTAGCGCCAAGCGGAAGCCACGGGCCTTGGCACGGCGGGCGGACTCTTTCAGCAGTTCGATGATGCGCGGATAGTTTGCTGCGTCGGGCTTGCCATCGCGGGGATATGTAAAAGCGAAGGTCCTGATCTTGCTGGTTCCCAGGATCTCAGCCCGCCCCATGGCCCGTTCGAGCAGCGCCCATTGCTTGTCGATCACTTTCCGGCCGTCGGCGTTATCGGCCGGTACCGGGATCTTGAAAAAGCTGGTGTCAAGAATGGCTGTCTTGATGCCGTGCTGATCAAACATCCGGCGGGCGTCTCGGATCTTTTCGACCGGCTGCGAGGTGTTGTACTTTCCCCAGACGTTGCGAACCTCGGCGTATCCCAGACCGAACCGGCGCAGGAACTGAATTGCGGTCAGCAGGTCATTGTCGATCTCATCCGTCGTGACAGCGAGGCGAAAGCGGGTGTGATGCTCGCTAGGAAGAGCGTTGGCGATCGCGGTTGCAGCGAGCGATAAGAAAGTCCTGCGGGTCATTGCCGTCATAGGGGGATTATATTATGCACCGACGGTTCGCGAGGGCGGAGGTACAGCCGAGCTGAACATCTTCCTTAGCCCGCGGCTGGTTGGACGGCATTGAGCAGGGGACTTCATCGGCGGCTATCAGATCGGCTAGGTCATCTATCCGATCAGATAGCGAAGGCCCAGTTGGGGCTTAACCTCTCAGTGTGGTCGATAACGCCCGCAAAGTGTTGCAACTGACTGAAGGGAGGGGGATTGCTGACAGCAACGTCGGAGGGCCGAACCGCCTGCCGCAATTGGCCCCTGGCGTGCGATCGGAGTGATCAACCAGTTCGTGGTTGCCTGCTGGCTAGGAAACCATGATTCCCGGACATCCTATGGCCGCCAGTCGCAGAAAGCCGCGAACCGACGAAGCGGTCCACCCAGCTTCCGCGCTGACGGATGTCCGTCTAATAGAAGGAGCTACGCGGACACTCAATTCCATCCTCGCGCAACTTTCATCGAGAAAGCGGCGGCATGCTCCGGCGTGTGAGACGGCCCGAGCCTCCTCCCAACCTGAGCGGAGCGACGCCCTAAGTCAACTGACTCTTCCGAGGGCAAGCGCGCTGGCACCGGGCGGCGACACGTGGCTGGTTCGTGGCGACAGCTACAAGAAGGCGCCAATCAGTGAGGACCCGGGCGGGGCGGACGGCCCCCCTGACTTCATCGTCCTGGCGTTGGATCGGGCCGAGGCGTCGCCAATGAACCAGATTCGCTCGATCGTCACGAACGACTGCGCGGTGCCGGTCATTGTGTGCGGTCCGTCCTATTCAACCGGCTGGAGAAAGATGGCCCTGGAGGCAGGAGCATTCGCCTGTGTCTCGCGCGAGACTCCCTTTGCCGATCAACTGAACGTGACTGCCACTGCTGCACGCTATCGGGCTGCTCGCTTGGAGATCCGAAAGCTTCGGATTGAAGCAAGCGCCTCATCGGCAGTTGCTTGAAGTCCCTAGCCCACCGAAGACCAACGCAGGCCCGCACTGATACGGGCAAGAATCGAAGCAGCCATCTCGAAGGCTCCTCGGCGGATCTTCATAGGGTGTGCTCCACAGCGGGTCTGGCGCGGGCCGGTCCTGTCAGATCACCTCGTGGCCAGGCGGTAGAGAGACCCTCGGAGGCACCAGAAAGCAGCTCGACTGGTTACGGTGACTTGTCGCCGGCTCCCTGGTTGTCGAGCTCTTGTTCTACTCTTTCCTTTAGAGCCTGGACTTGCTTCTGGAGGTAATCCGCCTGCTCTTGAAGCCGGCTGCGGGCTGCTTTGCTGAGTTTGGCGATCTTCTCCCGCAACTCTGCGGTCGCTTTCTCTGTCTTTTCCGCCCGCGCGGCAAGTTTCTCCTTGCCACTCTGAGACGTCTTGTTGAACTCCCGCCGGATCCGCGTGTACTCCTCTTGCAGGCCCTTCAGGCGCTCGTTCACTGCTTCAATCTTTTCGCCGGCCTGCTTGCGAGCCTGCTTTGTCTGCCGCTCTAGCGTTATTGAGTTGACCTCGATGGCGTGGCGGAGTTGTTCGTCGGTCAGGTCCGAGTAATAGACGGCCACCAGTGCCACCAGAATCAAGCCGATTGAGAACAGAAGAAAGCGCATGGAAAGGGCTTCCGCAGCTTTACTCATTATGCAAACTCGCGGACCGGCTCGCAGCGCGGGGCAAGGGGGACCAAGGGGCGCTCCGGAACGCCAGGGCCTTCGTCGGGGTGTAGTAGCAGCGCGCCGGATGACCGTATCATTGAGGAGGACGGTGGGCAAGCAGACAAGACGTGGCGGAAAGATCCTAATGCGAAAGTGGCTCGTAATTGCGCTCGCAGCTTTGTCGTCCGCCGGGTTCGCTCAACAATTGCCTGTGCTCAAACGGCTGCCCAAACCCCCCGAGCAGCCGATTCCGTTCAGCCACCGCTTGCATGTCGGCAACGGACTCAAGTGCGCGGAGTGCCATCCCACCCCCGACCCAGGCGATTTCGCCGAGATCGTGGGTACGGAGAAATGCATGGCGTGTCACATCGGCATAAAGACCGACAGCCCGCTGATTCAGGAGCTGGCCCGGTTCGACAAGGCAGGCGGGGAGGTGCCCTGGGAGCCGGTTTACGTCATTGCCGACTACGTTTTCTTCAACCATCGTGTTCACACCGATAAGGCCGGAGCGCAGTGTCAGGATTGCCACGGTCCTGTCCAACAGCGTGATGCCCTAGGGAAAGAGCGGGATACTTCGATGGCCGCCTGCATGGACTGTCACCGGGCCAAGGGCGGCTCTATAGAATGTAACTATTGCCACGACCCGAGATAGCGGCCTGCAGGCGCACCAGGGTCAGGCAAGAGGTCAATCGGGCAGATTTCGTTTCTCGGGTTCTTAGGCCACCGTTGAAGCAAATGAAAGCACGGGCGCCGATTAGACTTGAGGTATAATAAACCTCCGCTAATGAACCAGACAGCCGCGCCTACTAATCTGCAATCAAGTTCCGCTCTGATGGCCTCGCGGCGCTTCGACAACGACCCCCGGTTCGTCCTCAAGAACTTGGTCTCCAAGGACTTCAAGGTTCGCTATAGGAACATGTCATTGGGCATCTTTTGGTCGCTGGTGAATCCCCTGATCCACTCTTGTCCAAATTAGTTTTCGTGTGAGTGGTTGAGCCTCTGGTAAGTTGGGTAGCTTTCCAAAAAGCAATCCCGACCGAACCAAGGAGGCTCAACAATGCAACGTTTCTGTAGCATCTTCTCCCAACTTCTGCAACTGTTTCCGCGCCTGGAATTCGAGCAGGCCGTGCGCCAGCATCAGGCCGACCGCCACCTGCGCGGCTTCCCCTGCTGGGGCCAGTTCGTGGCCATGCTGTTTTGTCAGCTCGGCCAGGCCCACTCGCTGCGCGAGATCTGCGGCGGCTTGGCCGCCACCGAAGGCAAGCTCAAGCACCTGGGCCTGTCGGCAGCGCCGAAACGCTCCACTCTTTCCTATGCCAACGGGCAGCGGCCCTGGCAGTTGTTCGAAACCGTCTTCCAGCAACTGCTCGGCAAGTGCCGCGGGCAGCTCGGGCTGGCCGCCGGTGGCCACAAGTTCCGTTTCAAAAATCGTCTGCTGAGCCTCGACGCCAGCGTCATCGACCTGAGTGTGTCGCTGTTCGACTGGGCGCAGTTTCAGCGCACCAAAGGCGCCATCAAGCTGCACCTGCTGCTGGACCACGCCGGCTATTTGCCCTCGTTCGCCGTGGTCACGACGGGCAAAACGCATGATCTCCGGGTGGCCCGCCAGCTGGAGTTCCAGCCCGGCACGGTGCTGGTGATCGACCGTGGCTACATCGATTACCAGTGGTTTGTCGAACTCAGCCGGCGCAAGGTGTACTTTGTGACGCGGCTGAAGGAGAACGCGGTCTATGAAGTGGTGGAGCGGCGCGTGGTGCCCCAGCGCAGTAACGTGGTCGCCGACGAGGTGATCTTTTTCCCCAGCCAGGCCGAGGCCCGTAAGGAATATTTTTTTCGACGGGTGGAGATCGACGATCCCGAGCAGGGGCGCTTAGTGTTTCTGACCAACCATCACAAGCTGGGGGCGACGACGGTGGCGGCGGTCTACAAGGATCGCTGGCAGGTGGAATTGTTCTTCAAAGCGCTGAAGCAGAACCTGCGCATTAAGACCTTTGTGGGCACCAGCAGCAACGCCGTGCGCACGCAGGTCTGGACGGCGCTGATCGCGATGCTGCTGCTGCGCTATTTGCAGTTGCGGGCGAAGTTCGGCTGGTCGTTGTCGAACCTGGCGGCGCTGCTGCGCCAGCAGTTATTCGTGCACCGCGATGCGTGGAAGTGGCTGGATGAACCGTTCGAGCCCCCACCGGGGCTGCCCGAGACGGCGATGAAGCAGTTGGCGCTACCGTTGGCAGCGCGGGGTTAATTAGGACAGCAGCCAGTCAAGTAGCGAAGGAGAAACCCTACAGGAGGGCATTTGCAAAGAGTCAATTAGGACAGCACCAGCGCTCCGACCCCGATCGGCGAGGGTTTTACAACGGCCAACCTGGTTTTCAGAAGGGGCGTGGCGGAGGGGTTATGTCTTGTGTTTTCAACAGCGCCCGCTCCCGGATTTGGCTAATTTGGACAGCAGTGACCCCTGATCATGATGGGGGTGCTCACATTCATCTTCACTGTGGTTTTTACCCGTGGCATTCCTAACTATCCGCTGTTCCTGCTTTGCGGGTTGCTTCCCTACAACTTCTTCACCATGGCGTGGGCCACTGGCACGATGTCGGTGGTGACAAACGCGTCGCTAGTCAAGCAGGTGCGTTTCCAGCGGGAACTTGTGCCGGTCTCGGTGGTCTTGGGAAATGCGCTCCACTACGCCCTGCAACTGGCTCTCCTGCTCATCGCGGTTGGGATTGTAGTCGGCGTCAATGTGCAATGGATGTGGTTGCCGGTGGTGCTCTCTCTTCAAGTCATTTTTGTCTGCGGTCTTTCGCTGCTGACGTCGGCGCTGGACGTCTACTATCGTGACGTGCGGTATGTCGTGGAATCTGTCAACAGGGTCCTGTTTTGGCTAGTCCCAATCTTTTACGGCTTTGGAGACGTGCGTCCTGACCTGGTCTGGCTGTACGAGATAAACCCTGTTGCGGCGGTGGTGCTGGTTATGCGCCGCATTCTTCTCTACGCGGAGCCGCCCGGGGCAACGTTGTTGAAACTTGCCGTTGCGGCCATCATCGCGGTCTGGGTGGGTTACACGGTCTTTGCACGAGTAGAAGATGAGTTCTCGGATTACCTTTAGGGGAACGGCTGATCCCCATGACGATCATAGAAGTCAACAACGTGAGCAAGTGTTACGCATTGCACCGGAAGCGGAACCTGCCAGCTCGGCGTGTCGTGAGAAACGAACCGCCCGCCCGCGATGAGTTCTGGGCTCTGCGTGACGTGTCTATCCGCGTTGAGCGCGGTGAAAGGCTCGCGATCATCGGCCCCAACGGGGCCGGCAAAAGTACCTTGCTGAGGCTCATCGCGGGCGTTACGGCGCCCACTCGGGGGTCGATTCAGGTTCTGGGACGGGTCAGTGCCCTCCTGGCGCTTGGCATCGGGCTTCATCGCGACTTGACAGGCTGGGAAAACATTGACTTGATTGCTTCATTAATGGGAATGTCTGAGACTGAGGTCCGAAACAAGCTCGGATCCATTGTGTAGTTCGCCGACGTGGAGGACTTCATCAATGAACCCGTCCGAACGTACTCCAGCGGAATGGTGGCGCGCCTCGGTTTCTCGGTGGCTATTCATGCCGATCCCGACATTCTGATCTTGGACGAGGTGCTCTCGGTCGGCGACGAGGCATTCCGAGCTAAATGCACGGCCAAGATCTCTGAATTCACAAAGTCTGAAAAGAAGACTTTACTCTTTGTGTCCCACGGTCTGAAAACCGCGGCGTCCATGTGCACGCGGGGACTCTAGCTGGACAAGGGTGTCATACAGCTCGACGGCCCGGTCACCGAGATTGTCGAACGCTACCGCGGCAGTTTGGAGTCCGGCGTGGCCGAGCCTCCGCCCGGTCGAACGGCGCTCCCGGTTCCCGTCGGAATCGGAGAGGATTAGATCTTCAAATCGGCTCACCCTAGCTCATGCCGCTTTACCTGTATCTGCACGTTTATAAGACTGCTGGAATGACCATCCGAAGGATGCTCCGTCAATGGTTGTCCGCCGAAGAGTACGACGAGATCGACACCCCGGACTGGAAAACCGGGTTGGCCCGAATCAAAGAGGCCAAAGAAGATTATTTCGCCGGCAAGGAATGCCTGTTTGGCCATCTGTGGTACGGATGGCACTCTTTCCTCCCCTGTCCCGCCAGGTATGTGGCTCTCCTTCGCGAGCCCACCGAGAGGACGCTGTCTTTCTATTGGTACCATCGAACCATACCTTCGCATCCCGAGCACAAGCTGGCCTCACGGTTGGGGTTCTCAGACTACGTCAAACAGAGATCCGTGATTTGGATGGATAATGGCCAAGTTCGGCAACTCGCCGGACTGCTCAACGAGTCAGGCCAACATCAGGTCGGGTTTGGCGGTGTTACGCAGGAGCACTTGGAATGCGCCAAGTCTAACCTCCTGGAGCACTTTGCGTTTGTTGGTTTACAGGAACGGTTTCCTGAGGCCGTCATCGCAATCGCTGATCTCCTCGGAAAGGAAGCTGAAGTCTATCTAACGAGAAACAAAACTAGGGCCAAGCCTAATCGATCCGTCTTGACGCAGCGCGACGTCGAAACAGTAGCCGAGCTGAATCGCTACGACTTTCGGCTTTTCGAGGCTGCGAAAAAGCTGTACTACGAGCGATACCACACTCCGTCACTTCGGCGTCGAGCCAGAGACCTCGAAGCGCGTTCCAAGGAGGCTAACCAAGCAGCAGGCGACAACATCCACGCGTACCGATAGCACCGCGCCAACCGTCCAAGGAAGATTATTTCGCAAGAAATGCCTGTTTGGCCATCTGTGGTCCGGACCCTTCGTGGCCGAGCAGTTCGGACAAACGAATCCCGTGGGCCAGCGGACGCCGATCAAATACTCGCAACAGGCTTGCTGGCTGGCAAACCGTTCAGTGAACTCCACCAGATGCTTTGGACCCACCTTCCCTTGGTGAGTCCTCGCTCAATTGCCCCGATCTTCGCCGCCAACGGCGCGAGTCCAAGGATAGCTTGGTTCACCACTAGAGTAAAGTGGATAACCAGATTGCAGAGAATCCCGCCGAGCAGCTCGCGACAATCCACGCGTACCGATAGCACCGCGCCAACCGTCCAACCCTTCGTGGCCGAGCAGTTCGGACAAACGAATCCCGTGGGCCAGCGGACGCCGATCAAATACTCGCAACAGGCTTGCTGGCTGGCAAACCGTTCAGTGAACTCCACCAGATGCTTTGGAAAGTCCTCGCTCAATTGCCCCGATCTTCGCCGCCAACGGCGCGAGTCCAAGGATAGCTTGGTTCACCACTAGAGTAAAGTGGATAACCAGATTGCAGAGAATCCCGCTTCCTCGTTAAAGCGAAAGCCCTGTCCCTTACCCGTTTTGGCTGGAGAGAGTTTCTCGAGCCGCAGGGCAGGCAAATTCTCTGGTTGAGGCAAGACGACGAAAGGAAGGCTGTTGGAGACCTGTCCGTCTGGATTCTTGACCGTCACTTGAATGGTCCCGACTTCGCTGTAAACAGTTGCAGGCATTATCGCGGTTAAAAAGGAGTCGTCAGCGTAGGTCGTGCGAGGCGACTCGCGGTCATCGAAGCGGATCTTGGCCCCTGGCTGAAAGCTCGTGCCCCGCACACCAATTCCAGAGAACCCGCCTTTCTCGTTATAGTGATAGTGCTGTCCTTTACGCGTTTCGGTTCGACCGAGTTTCTTGAGCCACGGGGGAGGGAACTGCTGGCCTTCAGCCCGCCAAAGAGCGGCCTTTCCGGTCGTTTCAGTGGAGACTAGAAATGCCTCGACATGGTTGCGGCCCTGCCGGAAGGCCGTTTCAGGCACCATCGCTGAAAATTTCCGGAAACGTCCCCTTGGTTCGGTTGGCCGCGTCAGGGCACGGACAGTCCCGTTGATGGCGATGGCGGGGTACGGTTCCTGGGGCCGATCCAACTTAGGTATGGTTCCACTGATGCGTGCGGGGATAAAGTCGGACTTTAGGTCTACATCGGAGAAAAGATCCGTGTCGTCGAGGGAGACTATCATGCTTGTGGAGCCCGCCACTCCAATCTTGTCCACCTCTCGTCCGATCAGCTCTTTGCGTGGCCCGAAGCGAAACAGGGCATCGGGCAATTTTCCCGAGTCAAACAGCTTGAACTTCCACTTCAGCGTATCCGAGTGGTCGATCGCAGCAGGCTCAACGATGTGGATTGTATTTCCGTCAAACAGTTTCAGCTGGCTTCGCTTTTCGAAGGCGTCACCAATGGCTGAGGTCCCATCCATTCTCCACGGGTCGGGGATGTCCAACATGTCCAGCATCGTAGGCATCACGTCAATGAGCTGAACATGCCTGTCACTGATGACTCCTTTCTGTTGGTAAGGCGCTTTGATGAACAGCGGTACACCCATTATGTCCGCAATGTTGGTTCTGCTGACTTGCCGACGGTGATCGTTCAACCGAAAGCTGCAACCATGATCTCCTGCGATGACCAGCAGGGAGCGGTCATACATCCTCAACTCTCTAAGCCTGGCCACCAACTTGCCCAGCAAGGTATTCGCGTACCCCACTTGAAGAAGGTAGCGCTGATACCCCTGGGCGACTGCCCATTCATCCCCGCCCCAAGTCTTACCACGCGTAATCCCATCGACTCTGCCGGCACCGTATGTCTTTCCGGACGGCAGGTATCGATAAGGCCAGTGAGGCAGCATGAGGTGAAGGAAAAAAAGGTTCTTCCGGGGAATCTATGGGTAAGTGAGCTGGCTAGGGGGACTGATGTTCGAGGAAGCGGCGGAACTTGCGACAGGTGGATTCAAAGGATCGTAGATCTTCTTCCGAGTCGCAGTGGTAGAGCAGGGGGCCACCTTGGCTCAGCGCATCAAAGATGAGTCGCTCGACCGGCGCCTTTCTCAGAGCAGGGGTTTCATGTAAGTCGCGGATGATTTCTCCACCCAGGACCCAGAGGTTGTTCACATGCTTGCCGATCGTCCTACGAGACAGTCTCTGGTGGCTCAGGTGGACCAGGAAAGGTTGGAAATACGCGACGATTTGCTGGCCTGGGAGAAGATCTCCGGGCAACCCCATCCAGCTTCGCGGCCACTCATCCAGGTCCTGGCAGTAGGGCAGCCAGCGGGCTTGCTGGACGGGCACGACTTCGTTTACCGTAGTTAGTTTTGCGTTCCGAGCCATGAGATGGAATTGACTACGATAATAAACCACTGCTATCGCTTTCCCGGATTCGTCTACGAACGGGCGAAATGGTCTGCCGACAAGAAAAGCATTGAGGTGCGGGTGCGGCCGAGGGTCGGCTCGGCGGCAGTTTGCTCAAGGTGTCATCAACCCGGCTGCGGCTACGACCACCTCGACGAACGGCGCTTTGAGTTCATTCCTTTCTGGGGCTTGCTGGTGTTTTTCCTCTACCGCATGAGACGGGTGAGCTGTCAACGCTGCGGCGTGACGGTGGAAGAGGTGCCGTGGGCCAAGGGCAAGCACCGACTTACCCGAGCCTACATGCAGTTTTTGGCACACTGGGCGCGAAAACTGTCCTGGAAAGAAGTGGCCGAGTCGTTTCAGACCTCCTGGGAGAAAGTCTGCCATTCCGTGGAATATGTGGTGCAGTGGGGCCTCCGGCATCGAGTTTTGGAGCCGGTCCGGGCCATCGGGGTCGATGAGATCCAGTACGCCAGGGGGCACAACTATCTCACCCTGGTCTATCAAATCGAGGAGGGTCCCAAGCGCCTGCTCTGGGTGGGCAAGGACAGAACCATCGAGACCTTGGAGGGCTTCTTCGCCATGCTCGGAGAGTCCCTGTCGGCTCAGATCGAGTTTGTCTGCTCCGACATGTGGCAGCCCTACCTGCGGGTGATCCGCGAGAAGTGCTCCCAAGCCATCCACATCCTGGACCGCTTTCACATTGTTGCCAAGATGAACAAAGCGCTGGACGAGGTGCGCGCTGGCGAGGCCCGCAAGATGGTGCGGCAAGGCTATGAACCGTTACTGAAAAAGACCCGCTGGTGCCTGCTGAAGAGAAAAGACAACCTCAGCACTCCGCAACGGTTCCGCCTGCGAGACCTGCTGCACTACAATCTGGGGACCGTCCGGGCCTATCTGCTCAAAGAAGACTTCCAGCAACTCTGGGAGTATAGCTCGCCCACCTGGGCCGGGAAATTCCTCGACGAATGGTGCCGGCAAACCATGCGCTCCCGGATCGAAGCGATGAAGAAGGTCGCCCGCATGCTCCGCTCTCACCGCCAGCTCATTCTCAACTATTTCCGCGCCAAAAAACAGCTCTCCTCCGGTGTCGTGGAAGGTCTCAACAACAAAGCCAAACTCACCATGAGAAAATCTTACGGATTCCGGACGTTCAGAATTACAGAACTCGCTCTGTATCACGCACTTGGAAAGCTACCAGAACCACAGCTTACCCACAGATTCTACTGACGAGGCGAAAAAAAAGGTGGGATGCTGGCGGTCATGAAGTGATTCCAAGAATTTCTTGAAGACTACAGGAGGATCATTTTCCCGCACCAGTGTCCGACGAGTTTTGTCTCCAGCCACTGCGTCGGGCCCGGGCTGAGAGGTGATGAAATCTCGCAAAGTCTGCGTTACATCTGGCAATCCATCCATCAAGTCTTCTGGCACGACGATGGCCACATAGATGGCCGAGAGGTCTCGGAGGAGGGATGCCATTCGTTGGTCAAGACCCTCGCGAAGCGGCACAGCTTCACATAGTCGATCCGGACATAAACGCGTAGCCCACTCGAAAACCTCGAAATCATAGGTCCCCTCTAACGCGGTGAAAAGTGTCTGATTGTATTCGCGTGACCCAGGCCGCACGAGGTGCGGCGCATATTTGCCCGTCAGCAGGCTCTGCAACGCTCTTGACGTATAGGCTCCCGGGGTTGTCGCGTTGCGAAACCAATAACCGTTCCGCGAGAGAGTCTCGAAATTCGGGTAGCGAATCGAATCAATCTGACCCCGCTCATCCAACAGAGCCGTTATTGACAGCTCATCGAAGACTACGACGACGATAGGAGCCTCGGCCTTCATCTGGGTAGCTACGCGTGCCGGCTCCTCGTGTGGGAACACAAGGCCACGCACCGGAGATCCAAACACGAACACCGCAGGGAAAACGACCAGCACCACGGAAAGCAGGCTGACTAACATCCGCACACCACGAAAACGGAGATAGCTCGCCATCACCGCAAAACCGATCAGGCTCGCCACTGTAATTGCCACCGCGCCTGGCAACCCGCCTATTCGTTTCAGCGGAGGCAGAAAAATCAAACCGACGAGCACTGTGACCACAACAGCATGAAAGCACTTGCGGACTCGACCGCCCAGCAGCCCGGTGAGCCATTCAAGTCCAACAACGATCGAAGGCAGCAGGAAGCAGACGATGAGGATCGCCAGAAAAATGTCCACAGCCTGAGAGCGGTGAGCGACGAAGAACGTCACATTTCTGGACAAGAGGTCAAAGATCGGCTGCGCGACCGCAAAGTTCCACAGAACGATAATGTGCATTTGACTCTCTCCGATTCCAGCATGTCTCAAATAGGATTTTCGCCTCCGGCTCGCTCCAGCTACAGACGTTGCCGTTGGGTCGTGTGTTCATCTGCATTCATCGACTTAAACCTCCGGACCGTCGCGAAGGCCGATAGTCCCGAATCCGAAAAAACTGCCGCCCCCAGGTCGGTTGTGTCTCGACCTCGCTTCAAAGGCGAAACCCCAGTAGAAAAAACTGGCCCTGTTTCCCGTCCTCCAGCGCTACCCGCGGTGGTGATGGAGGCTCGCTTATCCCAGGGGGAGCGCTACAGCCCCCATCAACAGCGTACGGACGGGTCACCGGCGAATGTGGGATCATGCCGAGAATACACTTTGATAGGCTACACAAGTTTATGAGTGTGCGTCAAACGGTCCTCCGTACGGCAAAGCTTCCTGGGAGCGGACGCCCAGCCACTCATCCCGCCGCCGGTCACTTCCACTTCGTGCGGCGTTCGGCATCTTGCGGCCGTCCTTCCACATGAACTGCTCCGATAGTGTCTTCGGCTGGCAACTCGTCGCGACCGCCGTTGTGCCCTAGAGCTCAAAGGGGACTGCTATCGAGCGGTAGCCCAGGACCTCAGCCTGTGACGACCCCATGATTTCATCGTTCGTGAAGCGGAGCGGATACGAAGCCTCTACAATGGGTGCGCGGAGGCCAAGTGGGCAACAAAGTTTACGGAAACCGAATCCTAACCGAGACTCCGGTCCAACTGTGTCTGGGGGACTTTCTCAAAGCGGGTAATTGCGCGTTTGATGTGGGTGCCAACATCGGTGCATTGTCGGTCGCTATGTCGCGTATGGTTGGGAACAGCGGGCAAGTTCATGCCTTCGAGCCGAATTTCAGGATAATGGGGTATCCACTTGCTTGGACCACACGCTACATGTTGTGGTCGGACCTCGAACTCCCTCCCACGAGCCGCCGGTACGGCACCGGATCGACTTGTACGGCGTTCTGAAGCAGGCGGTAGAACAGCAGTCCACGCGCCCGTGAACGCCGCCGTTCCCGTCCCAGCCGAACGCCGCAACTGCAACATAATTGCGCGACCGAGTTCACGCTGCGATGTGGGTGCCAACATGGTGAATTCGGTCGCTATGTCCTCGCGTAGTTGGGAACAGCGGGCAAGTTCATGCTTCTCGCTCAGCCGAATTTCAGGTTGAATGGGGGGTATCCACTTGCTTGGACCACACGCTACATGTTGTGGTCGGACCTCGAACTCCCTCCCACGAGCCGCCGGTACGGCACCGGATCGACTTGTACGGCGTTCTGAAGCAGGCGGTAGAACAGCAGTCCACGCGCCCGTGAACGCCGGCGATTGAAGCGGAATGTGAATTCATCGAGGTAGTAGTCCAAATGCTTCTCGCTCACCGCTCCTTGATGCGTCCCCAGTAGCCACCGCTTCAGAAGCGACGCCACGCGGTGCACACGGGGCATGAGTTTGTGTGCCGGATCGTCGCTTTGGCGGAGAATGGTCACCTCGTGAGTGTAGCCCTTCTTCGCGATGTCGTTGTAGCCTTTCCATCCATCCGTGTGAACCACCGCCCCAGGGCGGACCGATTCTTCAATGAATGGGTGTAGACTCTGGCTCGAGGCGTCGGGCACCCGTCGCAACCGGATTCGGCCGATCCCTCGCCCGTGCTCCTCGGCCGCGACGGCAACGATCGCCTTATCTTCGGTTGGTCGGCCGCGGACGCCTTCTTCCTCCCCACCGACGTAGGTTTCATCCACCTCCACACAGCCGTTGAGCCTATCCCGGTGGGGCCGGACCATCGCACGCCGCAGCTTGTGGAGCCAACTCCAAGCTGTCTGGTAGCTGCCCAGGCCGAGCACCTGTTGCAGCCCCAACGCACTCCCTCCGGATTTCTGGCTGGTCACGTACCACATCGCCTGAAACCACACTCGCAGGGGCTTTTGCGTCCGTTCAAAAATCGTCCCCGCCGTCAGAGAGGTTCGGCGCCGACACTTTCTACACTTCAGGTGGCCAGTATTGGTCAGCCAGGCCTCGCTGCCAGCACATTGCGGACATCGGAAGCTCTGCCGCCACCGAACCCGCTGCAGAAACGCCAGACACGCCGCTTCCGACGAGAACCAATCGTTGAACTCCTGCAGGGTTCTGGGATAGTCAACGCCGCCAATAGGATGCGGCCCGGACTCCTCAGCCATCCCGGAATTCTACATCTTGTGGCTGGTCCAAGCAAGTGGATACCCCCTTTCAGGATAATTGAGAGACTCTGCAACAACTTAGAGATCAATCAAGCAAAAAATGTGACGGTCGTACGCAAGGCAGCCTGGAAAGAGACAGGAAGGAAACTGCCCTTTTATTGTGACCCGAGTCTTTACAGCGCCGCGTCCAGCCTGACACACCGGGAGGGATTTACCGACGAGATTCATGTGAACACGGTCACTTTAGACGACTACTGTGAGGAGCATGACTTGATTCCGCACGGTCTTAAACTTGACGTCGAGGGTGCGGAGTTTGAGGCCCTCGTCGGCGCCAAGAAGCTGCTGGCTCGATGGAAGCCCGTCCTGGTGCTTGAGTACTTTCCCAAACCAACTCCAAGGAACGATGCGCTGGAGTTCCTCGATGAGCTGGGATACATTTTCTACGACGTGAATCTTTACCGACGTGTGACTCGGCAGTTCTATCGGACTTATGGCAGTGGCCCTTGTTTAGTCAATGTACTTGCGATTGCCGGCGGAAGCATTCGTTGCTCTCCTTACAATCACGTGGCGCTTAGAGACCAGCAGGACGTTGTCGTCGAAGAAGGACGGCTGAAAACGGACCCCATTCCTTTAGCCTTTGCGGCAAGGCATGTGGTTGCGTTCGACTTCGACGGACCCAAGCCAGACGTGGCAGAAATAGCAGTACTGGCATCGGACGGTGAACGACTCGGCTATCAGCCGGGCCCTGTGTTTCACCTAAAGACCCACAGCTGCTCACACATGATTTTTGAGACTGATCAACCGTGTGAGATCAGTTGTGAACTTCAGGTGAAACAGGGGGACCCGGGGCAACTCAAATTCCATAGAGTTCAGGTTGCGAGAATCGTTTTAGGCTCAGAATCCTAGTGGTTCCATCTCAAATATCACTTTTACAAAGTAGTTTGAACGCAGGCTGGCGTCGCACTGGCGGCAACATTATAAACATTGCCACGATCCACCAACGCGGACGGCCAAGGCCCCGCCTCCTCCAGAGGAACAGGGGTCACTTCCTTTTGTGCAGTTGGAACAATACACAATAGACCCGCTGTTGGTACCGGGCAGCGCAGAATGAACGAGAGTTCCGGGGCCGACGACTCCGTTGTCGTCAACGACGAACAAATCCGCTCCCATCGAGTTTTCGACCTCCAAAAGATTAGCCGTTTGCGTGGAGTGCCCTTTGACCTTTAGTGCTACCTGATCCGCTGTATTGTCCAGAATCCATCCACCGTTAGAACCAAAACCTCCTACGCCTTTGATGTCGGGAAATGGTGGTTTGGGAACACCAAGGGGAGTCTCTTCTTGAAGCAGGGGCAAGAACCAAACGTTCTTGTTCCCGCTCCATTCTGGATCCCCGGATGGAGTTGCGGTGAAGGCTTCGGCTTGGTACAGCACGATCCCGTTTGGAAATTCGGTGCGAAAAACCGCTACGCCGTCATCGGGCGGATCAAAGTGATAGGACTTTCCGCAGTTTGCCGACGACGGGGCATAAAGAGTATTGGAATCAGTGAAGCGGAAGTGAAACCCGATGCCACCCGTATCTCCCGCACCGCACCGCACATCGGCCCGAAGAAATTGCCAACCAGCCGAAATTGATGTTATTCGCCCCAATCAGGAACCCGGTCACGGAGCTTGCCGGCAGATCAGTAATATTGACATCCTCTACGTAGCCGGCTCCTGCATTCGTCGCTAACACCGTCGGATGCGTATCGATCAACACACCGATATCAACGATACCGACAATGGTAATCTTTCTTAGATTCGGACGATGAGTGTGTAGTAGATGCGTCCCATGCGTAGCCATGTCATTGCCGTTTAGCATCAGGTCGCGTATCGTAATCTGACTTGCCGGACCGTGCACAAAGAGTATTTTCTTGCCAACGGAAGTATTCCACTTGATTTCCGTGCCACCCCCAAGCACCGCCTGATTTGCTCCCGCGCCCATCCCAGCCCCATGGATCGTGAACTGGTTCTTCGTTCCAAAGCTGCCGTCGCTTCCGTTGCCGGCGTGAATTGTTCCTTCAATCAGATGCTGCCCTGCTGGAACATTAGTGATTGCCCCTCGGTCCGGGCCAGCGTTAATCGCCTCTTGGATGCCTGCCGTCGCACTCTCGATCGTAAACTGGCCCGAGGAGTGGGCGTTGACTGCTGTGAACGAGATCGTACCGCTTGAGGCTTCGGACGCGCATGTGCCTCCGGTCAACGACACTGTCTCATCCAGCGAGTTGTTGGTGTTGTTGATGAACAACTCGTGTGCTGTGTGGGAAGGGGCGCCGTCGACGCCAGCGGGACAAGGACTAAGCATCACTGTATTTGCACCCGCCGCAAGGCTTGAGGCTGGGCCCTGGGACCAATCGAAGGCCGTGCTCGCCCGGACGCCATTTAGGGTTTTGAACTCGTGGCGTCCCGTCCATGTCATGTCTTGGCTGACCGTCGCAGGCAGCCAGCCCTCCGCTAGCGCACCTCCGACACCGGCCTTCGGGATTTCATTGGCGGCGGGGATGGCGCTGCCGACTTCGTCGGTACCCCCGTGCTGGTGGGTCGGAGCGTGCGGTCCGCTGGCGAGCGCGGAGCAGGCAAACTCGCCGGACTGCCATACAAGGCCTTCGTTCTCGAGACAGGAACTCACTCCCGTACCGCCTTTGTCAGGCGGAAGTTCGCCTTTGACCTGTTTCGTCAGTTCGACGCGGGTCTGACCCAAAAGAGAGCAAGCAAGTAGTAATCCAAGTATCAACTGAGCGATCATCTCTATTCCTCCGAACTGCGCTGGTCCGGGGGAGCCACGGAAGACACGATTCCGGAAACCCGGGCTGTGCTGCCAGCCCGCAAGTGTGAAGTCGGGCGTATCAACCAAGCTGGCGCCTGGCCGACATCGGACCACGCCGCCGCACTAGTAAGAGAAGTCCGTGCCCGCCAATGTCGGCGAGTCAAGGACCACTAACCCCGATTTGTAGAAGATCTCGTATCAGCCCGATGGCTGCCAGAGACCCCTTGCGTTTCCCCCTGCAGTTCTGAGTTCAGATTACCACTTCGATGGCAGGGCATTTCAGGGCTGCGAACCCTAAAGTGTTGCAAAGAAAGGGAATATTTTTTAAAAAGTACGTTACCGGAGATGGCAGCGGGCGCAAATTGGCAAATTCTGGTTATCCACTTTACTCTAGTGGTGAACCAAGCTATCCTTGGACTCGCGCCGTTGGCGGCGAAGATCGGGGCAATTGAGCGAGGACTTTCCAAAGCATCTGGTGGAGTTCACTGAACGGTTTGCCAGCCAGCAAGCCTGTTGCGAGTATTTGATCGGCGTCCGCTGGCCCACGGGATTCGTTTGTCCGAACTGCTCGGCCACGAAGGGTTGGACGACGGGGCGAGGCACGATGTTCTGTAGCGCCTGCCGACGCCAGACCTCTCCCACTGCGGGAACCATCCTGCACAACTCGCGGGTGCCGCTGCGGAGTTGGTTTCTGGCAATGTGGCTGGCCTGCACCCAGAAAACAGGGCTGAGCGCTAAGGGTTTGCAGCGTGAACTCGGTCTGGGCAGCTATCAGACGGCCTGGCTGATGTTGCCGAAGTTGCGGCAGGCGATGGTTCGGCTGGGACGGGAACGGCTGGGCGGAAGTGTCGAGGTCGACGAGACTTACTTGGGCGGCAAGGAGAAGCACGTTCGCGGGCGAGAGCTTGTGGGCAAAGCCCTGGTTGTGGTTGCGGTGGAACTGGAAGGCCGCAGAATGGGGCGGATCCGTCTGCGCCATGTCTCCGACGCATCGGGCTCGAGTCTGGTGGGTTTTGTGAGCGACTGTGTGGAGCCAGGCAGTCTGGTCCATACCGACGGCTGGAGGGGTTACCGGGGCTTGAAGAAAGCCGGCTACCGCCACCGGGTCACCCACACGGCGGGAGACTCGCGGCTGGCAGCCGAGGAATTCTCGCATGTTCACCTGGTTGCCTCGTTGCTGAAGCGCTGGTTGGCTGCGACTCACCAAGGGAAGGTGGGTAAAGTGCATCTCCAGCGCTACCTCGACGAATTCACCTTTCGCTTCAACCGTCGAAAGTCCCGCCACGTAGGCAAGATCTTCCACCGACTCGTCGAACAGTTGGTTCTCCGTAAGGCATTGACCTACCGAGACATTACTGCCAAGCACCCGTCCTCCAACTAGAGTAAAGTGGATAACCAGATTGGCAAATATCTGTTCGAAGTGGCCAGACCCGCAAGCGGCAGGCCTTGACCATTCAAGCGAACAGCATTCGTGCCGGTGTGCTGAGAGGATTCAAAGCGAATCTTCGCTGGATACCCGAGATACGTATCGTTGGGATGTGCTGAGAAGAGCTTCTGGGTGCAGCGTATCGCCACGGAACCGGTCCAAATGACGGGCCGGAAATGGTGACGGCGGTTTCCGGCTCAATAACCAGACAAACAGATGCGCGAACACCCAGGGGAGAGGTTGGAAGCCAGCGCGAATTTCCGCGCTGGCTCACTTTGTCAGGATTCCTAACTTTAGGCTGCAGCGGCGACGGCGCCGTGCGGATCAAAGATGTACTTCTTGGCAGCTCCCTTGTCGAAGTCTCTGTAGCCGCCGGGAGCGTCGTCAAGCGTAATCACCGTTGTGTTCACCGCCTTGGCAATCTGCACCTTGTCGTGAAGAATTGCCATCATCAATTGGCGATGGTACTTCATCACCGGACACTGGCCCGTCGTGAATTCGTGGGACTTTGCCCAACCCAGGCCGATGCGGATGCTCAATCGCCCGTACTTGGCGTTGTCGTCCACGCCGCCGGGGTCTTCGGTCACGTAAAGTCCGGGGATCCCCAGCGCACCGCCCGCCCGTGTGATCGTCATCAGCGAATTGAGAACGGTCGCCGGTTGCTCGACGCCACTATCGGCGCCGTGGCCGCGGGCTTCAAAGCCCACGCAGTCCACGGCACAATCTACTTGATTCTCACCGACGATTTCGGCGATCTGATCCCCGAGTGACGCATCCTGCGTAAGGTCGACCGTTTCGCAGCCGAAGCTGCGAGCTTGGGCCAGCCTGTCGGATATCATGTCTCCCACGATGACTACCGCGGCCCCCAGCAAGTGACAGGAAGCGGCGGAGGCTAAACCGACCGGGCCGGCGCCGGCAACGTAGACAACCGATCCGGTCGTGACTCCGGCGGTGACCGCCCCGTGGTAGCCGGTGGGGAAGATGTCGGAGAGCAAGGCGAGATCTTGTATCTTTGCCATCGCCTGGTCTCGATCCGGGAACGCCAAAAGATTGAAGTCCGCGTATGGAACCATTACGTACTCGGCCTGGCCGCCGACCCAGCCACCCATGTCGACGTACCCGTAGGCAGCGCCGGGGCGGGCTGGATTCACCTTCAGACAGATGCCTGTTTTGCGCTCCTTGCAGCAGACGCATCTGCCACATGCAATGTTGAACGGAACCGACACGATATCACCGACGTTGATGAACTCGACGTCACTTCCGGTCTCAATCACCTCACCCGTAATTTCGTGCCCGAGAATGAGCCCGTTCGGAGCGGTTGTCCTGCCCCGCACCATGTGCTGGTCGCTGCCGCAAATATTCGTCGCAACGATCTTGAGAATCGCGCCGTGCTGGCACTTACGGTCGCCAAGGGACAGTTCCGGAAAGTCGATGGACTGCACCTCGACGTTACCTGTCCCCATGTAGGCGACACCTCGATTCGAAGCCATAATTCGTTTCCTCCTCCAGAGATTCTTAAATGAAAGTCATACCAGGTCCTAGGATACATCCGGGAGCCGGCGGCGGCAACTGGTTTGCGGATTCGCGCAGCCGATTAATCCGGTTCAGCCCCTCAGAGCTGCTTCCATCGCATCAGTGTGTATAAATCGGCGGGCGGGCTGCCCGTAGCCAGCGGGTTCCGCGAGGCGCGCGTGCCGGCTGCTAGATCCTGTTTACGCTCTTCGCCGAGCGGGAGTAATTTCGAGCAGGTTTCGGAGCCGGCGGCTCGCCCAGTTTCAGCGAGAAGGCGCGGAAATAATCGACCGCGGAAACCAGTGCGATTAGGACGACGAACCACAGCGAAATATATGCTATTTCAGCGATGAGAGGCGAATACGGGGCGATCAACAACAATGACACCGTAATCACCTGCGTCACCATTTTTGCCTTGCCGAGGTCGCTTGCACTGATCGTATGCCCTTTCGAGAGCGCCACACCGCGCAGGCCGGTAACCGCGAACTCCCGGCCGACGATGATGAACACCATCCAAGCAGGTACTCGGTCGAGTTCGACCAAGCAAATGAAGGCGGCTGAGATGAGCAGCTTGTCCGCCAGAGGGTCCAGGAGCTTGCCGAAGTTAGTGATCTGCCTCCGGCGGCGGGCGATGTACCCATCCAGCACATCAGTTGTCGCGGCGGAGAGAAAAATCAGCAGCGCCAGCCATTCTGTGGTCAGAACGAGTCCGCCGAGATCCAGCTCGACGTTGCGGCGCAGCATGACTGCGAGCAGTAGCGGAACTAAAAAAATTCTCAGTACGGTGAGGGCGTTTGGGAGATTCATGTTACTCCGGAGAGTCCGCCTTCCTAAAACCGCCTGGGCGTACAGGTCTAGCCTACTACATTTCGGGTCCGTCAGAACCGTGGCTGTGCCCTCAGATTCCCAAGATAAGACGGCCGGCTCATCCGACGACAGGAGCCTGCGCACGCGCGCGGCTCTGATTGGGGCTCTGATGGAAATATCTTGAGTCCTCGGCTCGGCGGCATAGCGACGCAACGTTTGCTCGCAAGCGGCGATGCCAACCAGCGAAGCGAGAGTGTGGAGAGGGAGCCTCCTCAAAGCGGCATGCGGCGCCCGGGCCGGCGCGCTCTAGTTTAGTGGCTTGCTATTTTTGCCCCAGTAATGGTGGTGGCGTTCCTTGCGGCGTTCCCGCCGCGCTTCGCGAATTGTTTCGTATTTCGCCTGCTGTTCAGGACTCAACAGCGACATGACCCTTTGGGCGCGCTCCTGGCGAAGTGCTTCGAACTTCGGCTCTACTTCGTCTCGAATGTCGTGAAAGCCCTGTCCCACTGAATCCAGGATAATCCGCAGTTGCTCAACCTGTTCAGAACTGAGTTCCAGTTCTTCCTTGAGCTTCGCGGCCATGCGCTGCCGAAATTCCGCCGCCGTCTTGTGGCGCGGCGTGTTTGCCTGCGCGATCTTGACCGCGTAGAACCAGTAGGAAAAGACACCCAAGGCTAAACCGGCCAGGAAAACTGCTGCCAGATAGATTGCGGCAACCTTCTTGGATTGAAGGCTCATCGGCTCGTCTCCGCGATAAGGAGCACGTGTGCCTCCCCTTCGTCGAAGGAGTCCGCCGTAAGCGTGTCCACGTAGCTGGCCTCGCGAACGTCCACGGATGCGCTTCCATTCGGGAGCGAAAGAACGGCCGCCAGCACGAAGATAGCCGTGACCGCCGCACCCACGACGCGAGTTGCCCACTGCCGCATGGGCCATACCCAATCCAAACGGCTCTCTTCGTCGATCCGCGCCCAGATGGACGGGATGAACTCCGGAGACGCATCCGGGTCATGGAAGGTGCCGCGGCAGGCGGCGAACAGGCGGTCCAGCCAAGCTTCGCGCTCGTCTTGCATCCGATCCCTGTCGCGGAGTCTATCAGATCTCATGGCGCTTCTTCAATCGGTCGTAAGCCTTCAGCACACGTTTCCGTGCTCGAAACAATCTCACCTTCAGTACGTTCTCACTCACTCCGTATACCTCCCGGAGTTCCTTCAGGGACAGCCCCTGCAGCTCCTTCAGGCCTAACAGAAGCCGGTCGTCTTCGGAAACCTGGGTCATCAGAACATCGAGCGTCTCTCTGAGCTGCTTCTGGTTCTCGTGTTTCGCTCTCTCTTTCGAACCGGCCGCGGCATCCGCGACGCTCAACTGCTCTTCGGTGAGATCGGCCATTCGAACGTCGCCGCTTCGGCGCTGCTTCCGCAAATAGTCGTAGGCGGCATTGACAGTCAAGCGATAAAGCCAAGGCTCGAAGACCTCCGGAGAACGCAACTGATCCAATGAAAAGTAAAGGCGGACGAACACATCCTGGCCTACATCCCACTGCTGTCCAAATTAGCCAAATCCGGGAGCGGGCGCTGTTGAAAACACAAGACATAACCCCTCCGCCACGCCCCTTCTGAAAACCAGGTTGGCCGTTGTAAAACCCTCGCCGATCGGGGTCGGAGCGCTGGTGCTGTCCTAATTGACTCTTTGCAAATGCCCTCCTGTAGGGTTTCTCCTTCGCTACTTGACTGGCTGCTGTCCTAATTAACCCCGCGCTGCCAACGGTAGCGCCAACTGCTTCATCGCCGTCTCGGGCAGCCCCGGTGGGGGCTCGAACGGTTCATCCAGCCACTTCCACGCATCGCGGTGCACGAATAACTGCTGGCGCAGCAGCGCCGCCAGGTTCGACAACGACCAGCCGAACTTCGCCCGCAACTGCAAATAGCGCAGCAGCAGCATCGCGATCAGCGCCGTCCAGACCTGCGTGCGCACGGCGTTGCTGCTGCTGCCCACAAAGGTCTTAATGCGCAGGTTCTGCTTCAGCGCTTTGAAGAACAATTCCACCTGCCAGCGATCCTTGTAGACCGCCGCCACCGTCGTCGCCCCCAGCTTGTGATGGTTGGTCAGAAACACTAAGCGCCCCTGCTCGGGATCGTCGATCTCCACCCGTCGAAAAAAATATTCCTTACGGGCCTCGGCCTGGCTGGGGAAAAAGATCACCTCGTCGGCGACCACGTTACTGCCCTGGGGCACCACGCGCCGCTCCACCACTTCATAGACCGCGTTCTCCTTCAGCCGCGTCACAAAGTACACCTTGCGCCGGCTGAGTTCGACAAACCACTGGTAATCGATGTAGCCACGGTCGATCACCAGCACCGTGCCGGGCTGGAACTCCAGCTGGCGGGCCACCCGGAGATCATGCGTTTTGCCCGTCGTGACCACGGCGAACGAGGGCAAATAGCCGGCGTGGTCCAGCAGCAGGTGCAGCTTGATGGCGCCTTTGGTGCGCTGAAACTGCGCCCAGTCGAACAGCGACACACTCAGGTCGATGACGCTGGCGTCGAGGCTCAGCAGACGATTTTTGAAACGGAACTTGTGGCCACCGGCGGCCAGCCCGAGCTGCCCGCGGCACTTGCCGAGCAGTTGCTGGAAGACGGTTTCGAACAACTGCCAGGGCCGCTGCCCGTTGGCATAGGAAAGAGTGGAGCGTTTCGGCGCTGCCGACAGGCCCAGGTGCTTGAGCTTGCCTTCGGTGGCGGCCAAGCCGCCGCAGATCTCGCGCAGCGAGTGGGCCTGGCCGAGCTGACAAAACAGCATGGCCACGAACTGGCCCCAGCAGGGGAAGCCGCGCAGGTGGCGGTCGGCCTGATGCTGGCGCACGGCCTGCTCGAATTCCAGGCGCGGAAACAGTTGCAGAAGTTGGGAGAAGATGCTACAGAAACGTTGCATTGTTGAGCCTCCTTGGTTCGGTCGGGATTGCTTTTTGGAAAGCTACCCAACCTACCAGAGGCTCAACCACTCACACGAAAACTAATTTGGACAAGAGTGCCTACATCCTCAACGTCCTCGGCACGGCTGATCAACCGAAAGATCGTCCCTAAGATCCTTTTTCGATAGGCGCCGATGATCTCATTGAAGGCGGCGGCGTCGCCCGACTGCGCACGCTTGATAAGCGAAGCTTCAACGAGCATTCAAGTCTTAGGTTTCCGCCCACTGGCTTCGCCTCCGGCAGCGGTGCTGCCGCTCTCAGCCACCACCCGTTCAGGCGCAACGACACGTCTACCATTCAACAGAACAGGCGCATGGGCGAACCCATAGGTTACGACATTCCCCGTGGTTTCCCTGAAAGATTACGGGCGGAATAGTGGCGGGGCTGTCCGCTTGTGGCGGCTAGACCGGGCGGATATTGCGGTGAATGGCGTAGAGCGCCAGTTCCAATCGGTCTGACACACCAAGCTTGTCGAAGATGTTGTGCAGGTGGTTTTTGACCGTTTGTTCACTGATGAACATGCGCTCGGCGATTTCCTTGTTCTTGAACCCTTGAGCCACGAGCGCCACGATTTCACGCTCGCGGTTACTCAACCGCGGCTTATCGCGCTCCCGCGGACCCAACTCGCCGGGCGAAGCGAACTGTCTCATCACCGCGGCGGTCGTCTTGGAATCCAGCCAAATCTCGCCGCCGTGGACCTTCCGGATGCTCTTGATCAGCAGTTCGGTGGCAGTCTGCTTGAGTACGATGCCGGAGGTGCCGAACTTCATTGCCTGAACGTACTCGCCTTCATCGTCGGAAGCCGTCAGTACGATGATTCTCGTCTTCAGCTTCTGATTTTGGATACGCTGCAATGCGGAAAGGCCGTCAAGGCCCGGCATCTTGAGGTCCAGCAGCAGGATATCGGGCTGTATTTCGCGCACGAGGTCGAGCACTTCCGTGCCGTTCTTCGCCTCCCCTACGACTTCGAAGTCCGGCTCGAGAGATAGCAGTCGCCGCAGCCCGTCTCGAAAGATCGTGTGATCGTCCGCCAGGGCAATGCTTATTTTCTTTTCCGCGGATGCATCGGCAGCGGCCTCTGGAGAGGTCGAAACACTTTCTTCCGCTTGGGGCATGGTGAGGGGACACGACCTGTTGGGGCCGCGAAGCAGACTTCTATGCCATATTCTAAGGTTCTATACGTACTGTGTCAATACGGCTTACAACAAGAACATCCAATACTGTTGCAGACCTGGTGGCCGTTTGGGCTCGCCGGTCATTCCGATTGAACTCTTTTTTCAATGGACTGGCTTGTCCTGTCTATGAAAAATTCGCCAATTCCCGCACCGCTCCCATGGTTTGGCCAAGCGGTACCGTGGGGTAGTATTCCAGTCCGACGTACCCCGAGTATTTCCCGGCCTGCTGGAGGTCATAGATCAGTCGAAAGATGTTCCGGTGATGAATCTCTCCAGTCCCGGGCTCGTGGCGGCCGGGATGATCCCCGATCTGAAAATGGTCGATGAGGTGGATTCTGTTGCGGATTTGCGGCATCAGATGTCCATCCATGATCTGCACGTGGTAGATGTCGAATAGCAGTTTGACATTAGGACTGGCTACACGCTCCAGCAGCCCGAACGCCTCCCAAGCGGAGTAGAGAAAGAATCCCGGTCGAGTGACACGAGTGTTGATCGTTTCGAGAATCGCCGTCATTTCGTTCTTCTCGAGGATAGGGGCCGCAACTTTCAGCGTGGCGACACAGCTATCCATCTGCTCCGCCCGCGAAACACCCTCCCGGTGCATTCCCGAAAGAACCACCAAGCGCTTGGCACCGACCTTCTTCCCCGCTTGGATGCCGGCGTGCAGCTCGGTCATGAAACCCTCGCGGTCCGCGGGATCAGTCAGGCTGCAGCCGGGCGCTCGGACTCCTTTGTTGAGCGTGATGCAAGCGCAATCGAGCCCCCACTTCTTTTGCGCTCTCACATAAGCATCGAACTCCAATGGTTCGCGCCAGTTGAACATCTCGAAAGCCTGATAGCCGCTTGCATGGGCCAAAGCCAAGCCTTCGTCCGGGCTGTATTTTTGCCGCGGCAACCCCCGCGTGACCCGGCCCAAGGCCTCGGGTTTTGCGGAATCCTCTGGAAGCCCGCGGTCGGCCCCGCGAAACATGTCGCAGGTGATCGACAGCCGCAGGCCTTTTGCGGGGTAGGGCTTGAATTGGGCCGCGGCCGGCAAGGCCGCCGCCGCGCCGATGGAAAAGGAGGAGAGGAAGGTTCGCCGGTTCATATGGTCATCCCGCTTGTCAGGCTCAGTATAACTTTGCTTGCGGTCGTGGAGCGGTCACCACGGGCGGGAACCAAGGCCACGATCTTCGCGGGCAGTGAGCTCGACGGTTATCCCGCCAGATCGCTGTATGCGGGATATCCGGATATCCCGGAAGCGTGAACTATGGCAGAGACCACAGCCTGTGCCATGACGTCCGCGGCAACAGCTCCTAGGTAGCCGAGAATTTGCCTGTCGGTTTTCAAGCCACCTGTGCCGAGTGCGAAAACCGTGTCACCGTCAAATGGCATGTGTACGGGACGGATCGCCCGCGCCAGCCCATCATGTGCCATTTGGGCAACCTTCGTCGCTTGGGATTGCGTCCAGGCGGCATTGGTTGCGACGACGCCGATCGTCGTGTTTTGGGCTTCGGCCAACTCGACAAATCCGTGCCCGTTGCGTATCTGCTCCATGCTATTCGCGAGCGCGTCGCCGTCCTCGGTACGGGCGCCGGCCAGCAAAGCGCCCGTATCCGGATCGACAACATCGCCAATGGCATTGACAACAGCAAGAGCCCCAACGATGAGGCCGCCCGGCATCTTGATCGATGCGCATCCCAAGCCGCCTTTCATCGCGCGGGCTGGGCCGAGGAGTTTTCCTACGGTCGCACCCGCACCCGCGCCGACGTTCCCTAGGGCAACGGGATCACTGCTGGCGGCGTGGGCGGCTTGGCGTCCGGACGACGCGTCCGGCCGGATGCTGGCGTCACCGACACGCAAGTCGAACAGGATGGCCGCAGGAACGATCGGCACGACGGCCGGACCCGCGCGGTACCCGATGCCCTTTTCTTCGAGATAGCGCATCACTCCGTCCGCCGTCGCCAGCCCGTAGGCACTCCCGCCGGAGAGCACCACTGCGTGGACCTGCTTCACGGACATTTCAGGCCGCAACAGATCGGTTTCCCGCGTCCCAGGACCGCCGCCGCGCACGTCCACGCCGGCGACCGCGCCTTTCTCGGTCAATACCACGGTACAGCCGGTCGGGCGCTTGTCGTGCGTGAAGTGGCCGACCTGGACCCCCGGCACGTCGGTCAGTGATCCGCTCGGCATACGCTTGGGCTTTGCAAGAGGCATCGCGTTTAGAGCATACACGGAGAGCGAGGATCCTACAAATCGGCGCCGCGACATGGGGCTCGTCATGGCCCCATTGTCGGGGAAGCGGGACTCTGGGCGCCAGCACTTGCCGTTTGCCCGCAAGAGCTCCAAAGGCTGCCGCGGATTAGAGTACGAAACGCTCTGATGTATAATGCCTCTAGTCTTCCGAAAACTGATTTCTCCGGTCCGAGGTAACGATGAAGCTGCTCAAAAACTACACTCCCGGCTACGGGCTTGCCTTCTTGATTGCGTTAGTGGTTTCGCCGCAACTCCTGGCCGAAGACGTGAGCTACTCCAAAGACATTAAGCCCGTCATTCAGCGTTCGTGTCAAGGTTGCCACCAGCCCGCAACCAAGATGGGCGGTCTGGTACTAACCGAATACGACGAGATCGCCAAAGGCGGGCAAAAGGGTCCGATCTTCGTCGCAGGCTCGCCGGACACTAGTAGGCTCGTGGGCATGCTATCTGGAAAACTCGAACCGCGGATGCCGATGGGAGGCGAGCCTCTTCCCGACGCGGAGATCGAACTGTTTCGGCTCTGGGTCGAACAAGGCGCAAAGGATGACACGCCGGCGTCGGAGAAAGGCCCTCAGATTCCAGAAAAGCCTCCGGTCTACACCCAAGCCCCGCTGATTAGCGGGCTTGCCTATTCTCCCGACGGTTCGCTGCTCGCGGTCGGTGCGTACAAGGAGATCGTTTTGCTGAAGGAGGACGGCTCGGAAACCGTGGCCCGGCTGCTTGGGAAGTCCGAGCGGATCAACTCACTGGCTTTCACTCCGGACGGGACGAAACTAGTGGCGGTCGGCGGCGCGCCCGCCCGGTACGGCGAGATCCAGGTCTGGGATGTTGCGGCGCAAAAGCTGCTGCGCTCAATCGATGCAACGACGGACACCCTCTTTGGCGGCGCTGTTTCACCTGACGGCAAGTATGTCTGCATCGGAGGCGCCGACAAGGGTGTTCGCGTAATCGAAATCGACACCGGAAAGGAACTCTTCAAAGCCGGCCATCACGAGGACTGGGTCCTGGATGCCGCTTTTGGAATCGACGGCAAGCGAATTGTGACCGTGGGCCGGGACCGCGCCGCGAAGCTGGCCGACGCCAAGACGGGAGCCTTTCTCGAGAACGTCAATCTGCTGCGCGAGCAGCTCTTCGCAATCAAGCGCCACCCGCGCCGGGACTACGTCTTGATCGGAGGAATGGACCGGGTGCCCTATCTCTACATGATGGACCGTCCGCGAGCCCTCAAGATCGCCGACGACTCGACGCTGGTCCGCAAGTTCGAAGAGCAGAAAGCGAATATTCTGGCTCTTGCGTTTAGTCCGGACGGCAACCGTATCGCTGTTGGCGGGCTCAGCGACGAAGTGCCCGTCTACAACACTGAATCCGGTGAACGCGTCGCGACATTTAAGGATGTGCCTCAGGGTATTTTCGTCATTCAATTTCACCCTCACGGTGACAAGGTGGCGCTCGGCGGATTCGATGGCCGCGTCCGCATCTACAACCCAGCCACTGGGGAATTGCTGAAAGACTTTGCGGCGGTACCCATCACTCAGCAAGTCGCCTCGAACTAGCCCGCTCTGCGCCGTCGGCCATTCAAGGAATAGTCGTCGCCAAGATCACCTCAGATGGAAAGGTGAACTGGCTGAGTTCCTTGCGCTCGACCAACTCCCAACCGGCTTCTCGCAGATAGGGCTGCGCGTTGACGGGCCGGCATCCGCCCATGAGCTTCGGGTGCAACTCGTAGAGCAATCCCCAGAACCGCTTGTACCAGCGGGCGCCGCGGGTCATGTCCGCCAGCACCAACGCCCGCCCGCCTTCGAGACGCGGCGCCACTCCCCAAGTACCGCGGCCAACGACTCGTTCGGGATGATGTCAAGGATATAGGCCCCGGCCACGACGTCGAAGGACTGGTCTTGATAAGGCAAAGTAAGACCATTCCCGATCTGAAGCTGGCTTCGCGCCGCAAGGTCGGGGATCTTCGAGATGGCCCGCGCCAGCATATCTCTGCTGATATCGATCCCAACGTTCAGCCCGTTTGGATTCGCGGCGACGATTTCGCGAAACAAGCGGCCCGTCCCAACACCCACTTCGAGAACCCTTTCTCCGGGTGAAATCCCCGCGAGAGACAGGACCGCTTCGTGCGCGCGGGACTCGGTCAGAATGCTCCAAGGGGTCGTAGATAAAGGCCTGCCGGTCGTAGAGGCCGCGAACCTCGATTTCTGACAGGTTAGGACGCATTGTGTGCATTTGCCTTGATATCCAGCAATCTGCTTTTCCGTAACCGACAGTTGTGGGACACCCTATCGCCGGGCCGTTGCATCAGCTTCAGTCCGCTGTACACTCTATCCGCAGCCGCGGCCATGCGTATGATTGTCTCGCCATTTTGCGGGCGGGCGGCCGACTGGGGTCGGCCCGTGTGTTCCGCGCGGGGGAGCCTGGTGGCTCCGCGGCGCCGAAGAGGTCGAGCCCCAAGCCGCTACCATAAAACCAGTGGCTCTTAAACCCCTATTCTTTCTGGAATGCGGTTTAGCCCTCTTTGGCCTTTCACTCCACGTATCTTGCGGTGACGCAGTCGCTCCCTCGAAAGCCGGACAGGCCCAGCAACCAAACGCGATATCCACGCCGCGCATCAATACGACCCAGCCTGGCGCCAGCGCCCCCAGCGATGAACATGACAAGAGACTCCAACGGGCTTGGGCAAACCGAGAACCGGGCTACAAACCACGAACGCAACACCTGAATCCAGACGGCACGCCGAAGTACACCAACCGGCTTTTGCTCGAGTCGAGCCCTTATTTACTTCAGCACGCTCATAACCCCATGAACTGGCACCCCTGGGGCGACGAGGCCTTCGAGAAAGCGCGGGCCCTCAAAAGGCCGGTCCTTCTCAGCGTCGGCTACTCGACATGCCACTGGTGTCACGTGATGGAAGAGGAATCATTCGACGATGAAGAGATCGCCCGCTACATCAACGAAAACTACATCCCGATCAAAGTGGACCGCGAAGTGCGCCCCGACATCGACGCCATATATATGAGCGCGGTCCAGGCCATGCGGGGCAGCGGCGGCTGGCCGATGACTGTGTGGCTGACACCCGATCGCGAGCCGTTCTACGCGGGGACCTACTTCCCGGCTCGCGACGGCGACCGAGGGTCCGGAATGGGTTTTCTGACTCTCGTTGCGAAGCTGAAAGAGATTTACGACAACGAACCCGATCGCATCACACAGCAAACTCAAGATATCACCGCCGCCATCAGCCGCATGATGGAGCCCCAGGCCGGAACCAAGGCGCCCGGGGCGGAAGTCCTGCACGCGCTCGTGAGCTTCTACAAGGGCCGCTTCGACGAGGTGAACGGCGGAACCAAGGGCTCGCCCAAATTCCCGAGCAGTCTGCCCATTCGGGCGCTGCTTCGCTACCACCGCCGGACCGGCGACGAGCGCGCGCTCGAAATGGCCGAGCTGACGCTTGAAAAGATGGCTCGGGGGGGCATCTACGACCAGGCGGGCGGGGGATTTCACCGCTACTCGACCGACGAACGCTGGCTCGTGCCGCATTTCGAAAAAATGCTCTACGACAACGCCCTGCTGGTAACGGCCTACTTGGAGGGTTACCAGGCGACAGGCCGCGAGGATTTCGCCTCCGTGGCGCGGGACGTCCTCCGATATGTAGAGCGCGACATGACCTCGCCTGAGGGAGCTTTCTATTCAGCCACGGACGCGGATAGCTTGAACCCGGAAGGCGAACGCGAGGAAGGCTGGTTCTTCACGTGGACGCCCGCCGAGATTGCCGAGGTCTTGGGAGAAGACCGCGCGAAGGCGGTCGCGGCCTACTACGGAGTTTCCCGGGAAGGTAATTTCGAGGGCAGAAACATTCTCCATCGTCCGAAATCGGCGGTCGAAGTTGCCCGCCAACTTGGTTTGCCCCCGGAAAAGCTGCGGTCAATCGTGAACGATGCCCGGGAGGAACTGGACACGGCAAGAGCCGGGCGCCCGCCACCCTTGCGTGATGACAAGATCTTGACCGCCTGGAACGGACTAATGATTTCAGCCCATGCACAGGCGGCGCTCGTACTGGGTGAGGAACGCTATGCCCAACGTGCCGAGAAGGCGGCGACTTTCCTGTTAAAGAACCTGCGCCGGGACGGGCGATTGCTCCGAAGTTACAGGTCGGGGCGAGCCCGCCACAACGCCTACCTGGATGACTACGCCTCCCTGATCGCCGGGCTGCTCGATCTCTACGAAGCCACGGGCGAGCCCGATTGGCTGCGAGAAGCGGCCGCTCTCGAAGAGGTTCTTGAAGAGCAGTACCAGGACGAAGGCAACGGAGGCTTTTTCATGACCAGCGATGACCACGAAGAGTTGCTGGCCCGGGAGAAACCAAGTTACGACGGAGCGGAGCCTTCCGGTAATTCCGTGGCCGTAATGAATCTCGTTCGGCTGCACGAGTTCACAACCCAGGACCGCTACCGAAAAACGGCGGAGCGCGCGTTTCAGGCGTTCGGTCCGATTCTCGAGAAGTCTCCGGCGGCACTTTCGGAGATGCTGCTAG
Source organism: Bryobacterales bacterium (assembly GCA_965248205.1). Lineage (GTDB taxonomy): Bacteria > Acidobacteriota > Terriglobia > Bryobacterales > UBA6623. The sequence continues at coordinate 609 of CBDFIS010000004.1, read as the reverse complement.
CCCTCGACTTTCACACCGATACGCCGAAAGAAGTCATCATTGTCACGCCCGAGTCTCGCGGGCAGGCTGAACCCTTCCTCGCCCGGCTTCGCCAAACGTTCCTTCCCAAGTGCTCGCCGTGGTTGCCGAACCGGAACTCCCGGCTCATGCGAAGCTGCTCCCTCTCGTCGGGGGCAAGCGAGCGATCAAGGGCAAGACGACCGCCTATGTTTGCGAAAGAAGGGTTTGCGAGCTGCCGACAAGCGACCCCGAAATCTTTGCGCGGCAGATCGGCCAGGTGAGCCCGTTATCGCAATCGGCATCTCGCTAGGTCTCAACGGGCTAGCCGAAAACCGCAGACACAAGGCCGTATCAACCGCCGGTCACGCCGTTAAGACGCTGAGAAGCGGCGGGCGTGGTCCCCGGAGAGTTCGTCACCCGCCCCCTAACCGAATGGATAGCATCTATACGATCTGATAGACAACCCGCCGCCCGCAGGATGCGAGGGGTGTCAAATCGAGAATCCACCTCTCCAGAAACGTATTCTGGCGTAAACCCCGCCCGATCCCAAAACACGCGGAATTGTGGCCTCATTTCTCTTGTTTTGGTGTCCGCCGGTCTATTTCATTG
>CBDFIS010000003.1:0-21007 GCA_965248205.1 Bryobacterales bacterium | reverse complement strand
TTTACTCTAGTAATGCGCACCGACATGTCTGGTCGTGAGCCCGCATTGGTACCGGTTGATTTGGCGGGAGATTCCGGGTGATTCTGTCGCTTTAGCCAGAGATTTGCGGTGAAACATACTGCCCCGAGGCACCCGATGGGCATCTGCCGCCCGACAAGAAGTTGATAGATCAAGGCTATAGTCCCTCCATCCGGACAACTAGAGTAAAGTGGATAACCAGATTCAGGCGTTTGTTTCGATCACGGGTCCCAACACGATCCCGGTCTCCAACAACGTGCTGAACGTGGCGATTCCTCTGACGGGATTGCTGGTGGATATCGATCCGGATGACGCTCCGGCTGGTCTCCAGTGCGAAGAAGACAGCGCACACATCGACTTCACCATCAGCGAAGGTTTCGCAACTGCCTTCAAGACTCTGGGCACGCCCACCTTCACGCCTGGCAACACGCAGATCGAGGCGGGCTATTTCGCTCCAGGTTCTCTGGCGGGTGGCGGCGCTTCGCAGTCGACGCGTTTCTTGCTGCGGTTCTTCAATATTCCCGAAGGCGTGAATGTCGCCGTTTATGACTGGCTTTACTGTGTCGACGACGACGGTGAGCTCCCCCTCATGGATGAGGACACCGATCTGCTAGAACTCCATGCACTCGAGTGCGACGAGGTCGGCGACGGCTGCAGCTCGACCAGTGTTGCTTCTAACGATGAACTGGAGGATGCTGGGTTCGATCCGAATCCTGCCAGCGACAAGGTTCTAGTCGATATCAGCGGCGGTTTCGGTTCGATCGTTTACGAGGTGGAGAACGACGATCCGATCGTCAATGAAGACTGCAGGATTCCGTTGTGGTTCGCCTGGATACCTGACACCGAAAACGATCTGCCGGCGCCGGGTACCGGTCAGTTGGCGGTGACGTTCGCGCCGCTGAGCACGGAGTTCAACGCGGCGGATGGTGAGCCTGTCCCGCGCTTCATCGACACGGGCGGCGATCCGACGAACATCATCACGATCGTCAAGTGCACGACGCAGATTCTGTTCCCGTTCGTATCGAACCGGGCCGGGTATGATACCGGACTGGTGGTATCCAACACGTCGGAAGACTGGTTGGGGACCCAACCGCAAGACGGCACGTGTACGATTCACTATCACGGCACGACGCTGGGTGACGGCGCTTCACCGCCGGATGACACCACCTCGGTCATTTTCGCCGGTGAGCAGTTGATCTGGCTGCTGTCGGGCGGGAATGCGGCTCAGGAGGTTGATCCGACACCGGAATTCCAGGGTTACATCATCGTGGTCTGTGAATTCCAGTTCGCCCACGGCTATGCGTTCCTCACCGACGGATTTGGTTCGGTGCCGACGCTGGCCCAAGGCTATCTAGCGCTGATCATACCGGTTGACGCGGACGGTCGAGTGGCCTCCCCAGGTGCGGATGGCGCGACTGGCTCCGGCGAGGGCCTAAACCAGTAAGCAGCGTCAATTTGTAAACTCTAACCATCAACCGAGGGGGGCGGGCAACCGCCCCCCTCGTTCTTTTTGCGTGCGGGTGGGCAATCCGACGATGTCGCCTGGTCTGGTGGAGTTCACTCGATTCTCGCTCTCGGACTCCAGCGAGAGACGGGCTGAAAGGCCATCCTTCGCATTCGATACTACGCCCCCTACCGCCCCTGCGCCCCTGCACCGACCGAGAGGGAATAACCGAATGCTTTTTATTCGAGTAGTAGCCGTGTGTCTACTCGCTCTGTTCGCTGCCACAGGCACGCTTCGCGCAAAGGGGCGAATCTTCCTGTTCCCGCCCTCTGGAACCGACGTAATCACGGTTCTCGACGCCGACACGCTCGCCGCGATAGGGTCCTTTACCGGGACTTCGACCGTCACCGACGTTGTCGGCACCGCCGATGGCAAGAAATTCTACGCCATCAGCCGTACCTCAACCGATACTGTTGTCGTCGTGGATTCCGAGACCCTGCTGGTTACTCAGCGACTCAGTCTCGGCTCGAGCGCTTCCGACGCCGAGATCACTCCCGATGGAATATACCTGCTCGTAGCGAGCGGCGCCTTGCGCGTGATACGAACCGGCACCGATGAACAGTTACCGAGCATTCCCGTCGGCGGCGGGCCGACTAAGATTGTCGTCGACAACACCTCCACCAAAGCCTACGTTCTCGCGAACCGAGGCAGAGTCGTCAACGTCATTGACCTGGGCAGCCTGCTTGTTGAGCGCACTCTCGAGGTGCCCAGCTCTTCATCCATCGCTCTGACGCCGAATGACGGGCGCCTCCTCGTCGCTACCCGCAACGGTCTGACGCAGTTCCGAACGACCGACTTTGAGGAAATTGAGATGATCGAGTCCAGTTCGACGATCGTCAACGGCAAGATTCTGCCGCTCCCCAATAGCACGGAAGTTCTCGTCCGGAACGGCAGCACCGGCGCGCTTGCGAACTCTCTCCTGTTTGACTTGAACGCTCGGACAGTTCGCCCGATCGGCGACGTTGGAGGGACTAACTTCGAGGAAATTGTAATTGTCAGCAACGAGCGGGCGTTTGGCATCCTAAGCGGCTCACGCGACTTCGTTGAAATCGAACTTCACCGCCACGCCGAACCCAACAGTTGAGGTACTGAGTTTCGGGCAGGACTCCCGGGACATGGGGATCTCGCCCAACAAAAGGGTGATCTTCCTTTCCTCACTTCCCGCCAGCACCGTGACCCGCGTCGACGTGGCGACCATCCAGGCTACCAACACCGTGCTTGTGCCCATCGCTCCCGCGGGCCACGCCGTGGTTTTCCCGCCGTCTCAGCTATCCCCTGCTCAGATTACGGTGAACGGCGGGAATAATCAATTCATCCCCCCGGGGCGAATGCTCCCCGTACCCGTGTCCGTACGGGTCGTGGACGCGGAAGGCAGCCCGATATTGGGACTGCCTGTGCTGTTCGCCGCCGAAGGGTCTCCTGTCGAGGTCATTATCGATACGCCGGAACCCAGCATCACGAATAGCCGCGGAATTGCTTCGGCGATCGTCACCATTCCGGAGATCCCGCCGGAGCCCGAGGAGACGCCAGCGGCTCTTTCGGCTGCCGAAGAGCTTACCGGGCAGGGAGTGCCCGACATGGGGGAGACGGAATCGGAGCCGGCAACAGCCACGCAAGTCGCCCTGGAACCGGCTCCTGTCGAACAGGATCAAGAACCGGCCAACCCATTATCCTCGCCGCACGCACAGCGGGAGTAGAGCCGGCAATCATACAGGTAAACCTGATCCGAGCGACGGGGCTTATCAAGGTAGGTGGGGATTCGCAAATTGTCGCCCCCTTTACCCTGTTCCCTGAAAAATTTGTCCTCTTGGCGACGGACCTAACGGGAACCCCTTTGTCCCCGGGCACGCCTGTCACTTTTGCGGTTTTCGGGGCTCAGTGTCAGCCATTGGAAGTGCTAACGGACCCCAACGGCTTCGCTAGTGTCGAGTGCACTGCGGGGAGGATCCCCCAGGGCGCGGGCACGTTCCTAGAAGGTTCGCTAGTGGCCCAGGTGCAGGGGATGGGAGAGCTTGGATTCGCCACTTATCGGTTCACGGTGACTTTTGGGGCCGGGACGGTCGGCGTCGCAAAGATCTCCGGCGACGGCCAGACCGCGAAGACGGGAACCGAGCTTCCCAGTCCATTGGTGTTCCGAGTCACGACAGGTTTTGGAGCAGTAGGGAAAGTCGGAGTTCGCATTCGTCAAATCTCGGGACCACCAGTGGGAATCAGTCCCGCGTTCGTCCAAACGTTACCCTTGTTCGACCGGGAGGTCAACGTGACTCTCGGTCCCAACGCCGGCATTGTCGCCATTCTTGTCGAAGCGATCGCTCCCAAGTTTCCATCCGCCACGTTCAACATCACGGCGACGGGCGGTCAGCCGGTTGACTTCGAGAAGGTGGGGGACGGGCAAAGCGCGCGAATCGGGCGGGAAATCGCCATGCCGCTTCGCATGCGCATCATCAACGAGTCTGGCGGCGTGGTGGCTTTCCCGAGTGTCGTATGGAGTGTCGTCCAGGGTGAGGCAACTCTGATTACCGCAAGTGATCCCGACGGCGCCCTGGCGAGGGTCGTGATGGGCGAGACGCCGGGACCGGTGGTTGTGCGAGGCGTTCTGGGCGACCTGGTAGCGACTTTCAATCTGACCGCAACTGCTCCAGAGCCCGTGTCGATCTCGACGGTGTCGGGACAGAATCAGATCCTAGCAGCGGGGGAAATCTCCGATCCATTGATCGTGCAATCGAACGAAGTAGGGGATCAGCCGGCATCGAGTGTGAACGTAACTTTCTCAGGGCCGGAATCCGTTGTCCTGCATCCCGTCGGCTTGGGGGATCCGGGCAATCCTTTAGTCCAAAAAACCGACGCTGCTGGCCAGGCCGGCGTGCGCGTCGAACTTCCGGTTGCCACCGCCGCTCTCATGGAAGCCGGCGGCGGCTCCGATCAGTTTGCCCGTACGATTTCAATCGTTGCCACTTCTGGAGGAGCGCTGTCCACAACGTTTGTACTTGGCACGATCGGCCGCCCTCCTGTGTTTGAACCGGGCGGTTTGGTCAACGCGGCGACATTTCAACCTGGCATCGTGCCCGGTAGTCTGGCGACGTTGTTCGGCGTAGGTCTATCGGAGGGGATTTCCGGGACGGAACTTGCGGGCGGCGCCACGTCTTTCAACGGAACGACGATTCGGATCGGCGGAATTGCGGCGCCTCTATTGTCGATCACGGGAAGTCCGGCCGAGCAGGTCAATTTGCAGATCCCGTTCGAGCTTTCGTCGGGTCAGACGACGACGGTCGAAGTAGAAAACAATGGCACGCGTAAGACGGTGAGCGGAGTTCCGGTATTCTCGACCCAGCCGGGCATTTTCGAGATTCCTGTCGCGGGCGGCGGGACCGTCGGAGCGGTCATTCACGCAACATCAGGACAGCTCGTTTCAGAACAGAGTCCCTCCAAGCGCGGGGACATCGTGTCCATGTTTCTGACGGGAGGCGGGGCGCTCTCACAATCGGTAGGCACCGGCGTCCTGGGGCCGATCCCCGCGCCGGTCATGATCGAGAGCGTTGTCGTCGGGGTGGATGACAAGGGTTCCGAAGTGCTGTTCGGCGGTTACGCACCAGGTTTTCTGGGTCTCTACCAGATCAACTTCGAGATACCGGAGGGCGCGGGTTGTGGCGTACGTTCACTGAGCGTCAGGGTTGGGGGTTCGTTCAGCTTGCCGAGTACGACCGTAGTACAGTGTCCCTAACGCGGACCAGCCGCAACCAGAACGGGGTGGCGTTGGCCGCTGTCGGACGATCGCGTCAGAGCGGGATCCCGTCCCTCACCGTCGGGGCTCCGAATCTAGTTTCCGAAATTCTGCCACGTTTGGCTATTTCGGGACGACGGTCACGTCATCCCAATAGACCGTTCCGCTGCTGCCCGTATATCCGAGCTGGATGCGGGCGCCACCATCAGTACCGGCCCTAAAGTCCACCGAAAAGGGCTGGAAAGCCGAATCGGACACTTTTCGGGGTCCATCGCGGGCTTCTTCTTCGCCGACCTTCAACAGCGCTTGTCCCCCGGTATCGGGAGCCGAGCGAACCCACGCCGTGACCTGGTAGAGGCCCCCGGGCCGCAAGCCCGAAAGCTGTTGTGTCACGGCCCCTTTCCTGTTGCTCAATGCGAGACTCTGGGCGCCGCTTGAGGCGGCCTTGCCGCTTAGCGCAACGTCCGGGTCACCAGCGGTTTCCCAAGGGGAACGATCATCATTCTCGAAGCCTCCATTGGAGACACTCTTTTCTGTTACCGTCACGTCGTCGAAGTAGACGGTCCCCTCTCCTCCCTTGTATGCCAGATGCACTCGAACGACCCCGCTCGAAGTCGCGCTGTAATCTAGGGTAAGTGGCTCAAACTCGGAGTCGGAGACCTTGACGGCATTCGTCGACCCGACTGATTGTTTCCGCCCGTCGTGAAGGTCCAGGCTGACTTTGCCTTCGGTTCCCGGTTCCGCCTTGACCCAAGCGGTTACCTGATAGAGGCGCCCAGGACTGACCCCCGAGATATCTTGGTAAACCGCTCCGCCGGTTCCGCTTACCGCCAAACTTTGCTTGCCGCTCCTCGCTACTTTTGAGGTTATCTCGGCGTCGACATTAGCCCATACGTTCCAAGGGGTGACGAATGGACCCTCGAAACCCGATTGCGTGAATTCCAGGTGCGCGCGAGTGCGGTCGGTGATCTTTAGCCTGCTCCACTGGACCGATCCGGGCCCGCCCACATAGCCCAGTTGAATACGGGCGCTCTCGGTGCTCGTAGCGGAGAACTCGACATCAAACGGCGGAGCCGAGCCCGTGTCGATTCTCCGAGGGCCGTCGGAAACCCCGTTTCGGCGCGCCCCATCGTGAACCGCGAGCAGTGCTCTTCCTTGCCCGCCGGGAGCGGCCTGTGCTTCAAGTTCAATGTGGTAGAGCTGCCCTTGGGTCAATCCAGTGACATCAAGGCTCCAGCGGCCCTCGTCGGTTACGGTTAGATTCTCTACATACACCTTTCCAGCCGCGTCCTCATAGAGGACTGGAGACTTTTCGAAGATCAGGTCGACGGAAAAATGCTGCGAAATCGGCGAAATCGTGAACCGTACCTTGTGGTCTCGTCTCTGCTGCTCGACTGCCGGAACGTACGTAAAGCTGACCTTGATCTTCTCGCCAGGGCCTGCCTCCTCGGGAGTAATCTCTACTTCGACGCCTTTGATGTCTTTCGTCCGCCGTTGCAGTGAGAGTTCTCCTTCGGACCGATTCGTCACGGTGAATTCTCGCGTGATCCGCGCCGGAGCCGATGAAGGGAAGCGAAGCTCATTCGCGCTTACCTTGTACATTCTCCGCAGGGAAGCGAGATCCGGCTTTTCCTTCATTCTCAGCAAGATCGCCTGCCGCTGAGGATCATCGGGGATCGTTTTAGGCCCAAAGGGAGTTTGAACCGTGTCGCCGGGCTTGTACTGCGGATAATAGAGGTACCACTCCCCTTTTACCCTTCTCCACTTGCTGGCTATCGGGACCGCCACCGGACTCACACCTATCATCGGCATGATCATTCGAAGAGCGACCAGAACGGTTGCGTCCTTTACGTCTGGGGAAAACGAGACGGTCTTGATTTCGAAGCCCAGATGGCGAGCCTTTTTCGTCGTGTAGTAGGTGTCCTTGGAATCCTCGGCCACCAGCTCTTCAGCTTGGCGGAATTTGCCTTGCTGGAAGAGGGTATAGAGCTGACCCACCCGGGCGCGAAGCGCCTCCTCAACTTTCGGAGGGGCGCTTCGGAAAGGGGACTGGGCCATGGCCGAAACGGCGAGTACCATGACACCGGCGAGGCAACAAGAAGTCTGTTTCATGGGGTTAAAGGGTGCTTCGACATCCAAATTATAGCAATCTGGTTATCCACTTTACTCTAGTTGGAGGACGGGTGCTTGGCAGTAATGTCTCGGTAGGTCAATGCCTTACGGAGAACCAACTGTTCGACGAGTCGGTGGAAGATCTTGCCTACGTGGCGGGACTTTCGACGGTTGAAGCGAAAGGTGAATTCGTCGAGGTAGCGCTGGAGATGCACTTTACCCACCTTCCCTTGGTGAGTCGCAGCCAACCAGCGCTTCAGCAACGAGGCAACCAGGTGAACATGCGAGAATTCCTCGGCTGCCAGCCGCGAGTCTCCCGCCGTGTGGGTGACCCGGTGGCGGTAGCCGGCTTTCTTCAAGCCCCGGTAACCCCTCCAGCCGTCGGTATGGACCAGACTGCCTGGCTCCACACAGTCGCTCACAAAACCCACCAGACTCGAGCCCGATGCGTCGGAGACATGGCGCAGACGGATCCGCCCCATTCTGCGGCCTTCCAGTTCCACCGCAACCACAACCAGGGCTTTGCCCACAAGCTCTCGCCCGCGAACGTGCTTCTCCTTGCCGCCCAAGTAAGTCTCGTCGACCTCGACACTTCCGCCCAGCCGTTTCCGTCCCAGCCGAACCATCGCCTGCCGCAACTTCGGCAACATCAGCCAGGCCGTCTGATAGCTGCCCAGACCGAGTTCACGCTGCAAACCCTTAGCGCTCAGCCCTGTTTTCTGGGTGCAGGCCAGCCACATTGCCAGAAACCAACTCCGCAGCGGCACCCGCGAGTTGTGCAGGATGGTTCCCGCAGTGGGAGAGGTCTGGCGTCGGCAGGCGCTACAGAACATCGTGCCTCGCCCCGTCGTCCAACCCTTCGTGGCCGAGCAGTTCGGACAAACGAATCCCGTGGGCCAGCGGACGCCGATCAAATACTCGCAACAGGCTTGCTGGCTGGCAAACCGTTCAGTGAACTCCACCAGATGCTTTGGAAAGTCCTCGCTCAATTGCCCCGATCTTCGCCGCCAACGGCGCGAGTCCAAGGATAGCTTGGTTCACCACTAGAGTAAAGTGGATAACCAGATTATAGCAATTGCCCTGGGGACACTCGGTTGAGAAACAAACACTGCCAGGCTCGCCGGGCTAGTCACTGTCTTTCTTGATGTCGCGATGCACCACTTTCGTGGTGCAGCCGGCGGCGGTGAGATTGCGGCCGATCGAGTCGGCAATGAAAACGGAGCGGTGCCTCCCGCCGGTGCAACCGAAGCTGATTGTCAGATAACTCTTACCTTCGCGAGTGTAGTGAGGAAGCAAATAGACCAACAGGTCCGAAATGCGGCCGATGAACTCGCGGGTCTGAGGGAACGACCGCACGTAACGCCCCACTTTGGGGTGCTTTCCAGTAAGATGCTTGCATCCAGGCACGTAATTGGGATTCGGCAGAAATCGTACATCGAAGACGAGATCGCTGTCGGCCGGCAGGCCGTGCTTGAAACCGAAACTGAGAACAGTCGCCAGCAGCACGGGTTCTTGGGCCGAGCCACCAAAGCGTGAGGTGATCAGACGCCGCAAGTCGTGGATGTTGAGCTGCGAGGTATCAATTGTGACGTCCGCCAACTTCTGAATTGTCGCCAGGGCTTTGCGTTCGGCCGCGATGTTTCCGCGGACCGTGGTTGCTGTGCCCAGCGGATGCGGTCTGCGGGTCTCGCTGAATCGCCGTTGCAGAATCTCGTCGCCGGTCTCCAGAAACAGCAGTAGCGTTTTCGTTTCCCGCCGCAACTCCCGAAAGATGCCCGGAAAGCGCTTCAGGGCCTTCCCTTCCCGGATATCGACCACCAGGGCGGCGCGCGAGATTTCCTGGGACTGCCGACAAAGTTCGGCAAATGTGGGAATCAGGTCGACCGGCAGGTTGTCGACCGCGTAGTAGCCCATGTCCTCGAAGACTCGAAGCACTGAGCCCTTGCCGGATCCGCTCAGCCCCGTGATGATGACCAATTCAGGACCCGCGGCAGCCGGTTCATTTAGCCCGGGTGTCCTTTTCGCGTCCTTTTTCGCAACAGACCGGGGCGCACTCTGGGCTTGGGTGGACTTGCGTTTCATTCGCTAAGGGAGGCTGCCGTTTTACGGGACGCAGCTTGCACGCGGAAAGCGGAACAGGCATCCGGCCAGCAGCGTGCTCAGCCGGCTTCGATCAGCTCCAGATTCCCGTCGCGCCGCCGCACGAGAACATTCACGCGGCCGTCTTCCGCGTTCCGAAACGTTAAGTGGTCACGACCCAGCTCTTCGAGCTTCAGCACGGCCCCTTCCACCGAGAGGGGCTTGGGAGCGATATCATTGCTGCGCAGAACACGAGGCGCGTCATTCTTCGATTTTACGCCGGACGCTTTTTTTGAGCCGCCCGCGTCAGGGGCGGCGCCTTCCTCGGCGGAGAACCGCCGGCCGCGGTGCCGCTCCGATCGCCGAACGTCAATTAGCTTGTGTTTGTTCTTGACGGCCTGCTTTTCCAATTTGTCGACTGCCGCCAGAAGAGCCAGGAAGGGTTCCTGGTTGGTTCCCGTCACGACGATTGTGTGATTTAGCGCGTGCAGGGTGACTTCCGCCTCGCACAGATGCCGTTGCCGGGACAGTGTCACGTGCGCTTCCAGGCTCCGCTTGGGGCTCAGGATTTTGTGGACTTTCTCAAACTTGCGCTGCACCTTCTGTTTCTGCTCAGCTGAAACCTCAACGTTCCGTCCGGTGTAGTGAATCCTCATAACTCTTTCTGTTTGTGTGTCATGCTCGCCGTCGCCGTCGATGAGTGGAAGGGATGTTCATGTCCTCGCGGTACTTCGCAACCGTTCGCCGGGTGACCGAAATACCTTGCCCCTTTAGCATCTTGCTGAGATGCTCGTCTGTCAACGGCGCGGCGGGGTTTTCATCCTCGATCATCTTCTTCACCCTGCGCTTCAGCAGCAAAAGGGGAACCGAGGCGCCCGAGGGTCCTTGTACCGCTTCCGAGAAGAAGAACCGCAGCTCATAGACTCCGTGAGGCGTATGAGCGTATTTATTGGCTACCGCCCGGCTGACTGTGGAGGGGTGGACGCCAATCTCTTCGGCGACGTCCTTGATCATCATGGGACGCAGATGATCCAGCCCGTTCGCCAAGAACGCCGTCTGTCTCCGAACTACAGCCTCACAAACACCCTCGATGGTATGCCTGCGTTGCTGGATGTTGCGCAGCAGTTGAATTGCCGCGTTATAGCGGTCTTTGACGTAGTCTCTCGTTTCTTTCGTTGAGCGGCCTTTTCGCAAAAGCTGGCGGTACTGCCGGTTCAGGCGCAGATCCGGCAGGTCATCCTCGTTCAGGACGACGCGAAAACCATCCTGCGATTTCACGAAGAACACGTCTGGTTCGACGGTGCGGGCCTTGGAGACGTTATATTGCTGTCCCGGCCTCGGGTCCAGGTGCTTGATGAGCTGCAGGGCGATCTCAATGTGCTTTCGCGGTCGCGAAAGCCGCTTGCAGAGTTCGGCGACCTCCCCGCGTTCGAGAGCATCGAAGTGGTCTTCAACGATGGCGCCCGCTACTCCCTGGTCCGCTCCGCATCCCCGAAGTTGAATCGTGAGACATTCTTCCAGATTCCTGGAGCCGACCCCAATCGGGTCGAACTCCTGCACAACCTTCAAGGCTTTCTGGGATTCCTTCTCGGAGGCTCCTGTCAGCGCGGCAATTTCTTCCAGTGTCGCTGTCACGTAGCCGTCCTCGTCCAGGTTGCCGATGATGGCCTCCACGGTTTCCGCGATTCTGTCGGCGACCAGAGACAGGCTGAGCTGCCACAGGAGGTGGTCGGTTAGCGTGGCGGGCTGAGCCAGGAATGTGTCGAAAGAGGGACGGTCCAGGGCCTCGACAGCGAAGGGCGTGTGCACGCCTGGATCAAGATAATCATTGAAGTAGGCTTCGATGTCGATTTCGTCGAAGGCGTCCGGAGATTCACTATCAGCGGTAACCGTGTCTTCAGCCGAGGCCGTTTCACTATCCGCCGCGGCTGAAGCTGAAGCCTCGCCGTTGACCGCCGCCGGATCCGTCGCTTCCTCCGTTGGCGGGCCGTCAGCGTCGACTGCTGCTTCGAGCACGGGGTTCTCGAGCAACTCCTGCGAGATTTCTTCCTTTAGCTCTAGTTTGTTGAGGGCCAGCAACTTGACCAGTTGCCGAAGGCTTTGCGTCAGAACAGGCTTCTGCGCAAGCTTCAAGCCCAGGCGCTGCTGCATCAACATGGCGGCCGCATAGAAGGATAACTGCCATCAGTATAACAACGCGTTTGACCGGCGCTGGATGAAACTGCGTCTCGGCTCCATCGCATCGTTGACGACTGGGCCATGGCGCCGCTGAGCGACGTCGAATGGCGGGACTTCTTGGAGGTCCAGCGGCTTTTCTTGAGCCGGGCGTGCGTCCAAGGGACGTTCAGCACGGCCGACGAAAAGTTGGCCTCTGAACTGTATCAGTGCCACCTGCCGCTGCAGCGGATCGAGCGCGCTTATCTACTCGGCTGTACCCGAATTGACGGACCGCTCCGGGAAGAAAACGACCCCGATGCTTGACCGAAGCCGATCACTTCGGCCAACATAAACACACCAGCGTCGCTTCGCTCCGAACTGATCGCCATCAGATCGGAATCCCCGATCGACGTCGCGGGAATCGCCACCAAAACAATGGACGCCACGGATCTCCCCACGCTCAACGCTTGCCTGAACTCAGTGAGCGCGGCGCTGCTGGGGGCCGGCTACTACTTTATTCGTCATCAACAGATGCAGCGCCATCGCGTCTGCATGACTGCGGCCTTCGGCGTCTCGTGCCTATTCCTGGCAAGCTACCTTTACTACCACTATCAAGTGGGTTCGGTCCCGTTCACCAAGCAGGGATGGATTCGGCCGGTCTACTTCACGATCCTGATCACGCATATCGTCCTGGCGGCATCGATTGTCCCCATGGCACTTGTTACCCTTTATCGGGCGATGCGGGGCCGTTTCGGGGCGCACCGGCGAATCGCGCGCTGGACCTGGCCGATCTGGATGTATGTTTCCGTCAGCGGCGTCTGCATCTACGTGATGCTGTATCGCGTGTAATGGGCCGTCGGCGCGAAGCAGCGTCGCCTACCTGCGCAAACCGCTGCCAAGCTGGTGATCGAGCCGCGCAAGAAGGTGGGAACAAACGGCGTGGTACGCGGCTCCAGACGTGCCGTGTCGCCATTCCTGGCGACATCTGGTTTCTACATTTTTCGGCCGGAGTAACTGCAAAATGACTCGCTGGCGGCCCGGCAGCGTGGTGTTCAAGGTGCGGAGAGTCTAGGGGGGCCTTGGATGATATTCTGTAAGCTGTTTTTTATCTATGACTTAGGTGGTATTATGACAGAATATGTCCGGATATGACAGGGTTTTGGCTATTTTTCCCTTTTCGGTGCCTCGGGTGTTTCCATAAGTAGTATAAGAATGAGTGGTTTGATGATTTTGTTTGCAGTATGTATTACCCTTCTTTCGGCTGTTTTCCGGCTGAAATGTGCCATTAACCGTGCCGTTGCGTGGTGGTTGGGAGTGTTTCTTGGCAGGCGCGGAGCCCTTTGTTGAGAGGCTGGCGGGTGAGGATGCTTGCGTAGCGCTGGGTTTGGGGTTGCTGGAAAGGCTGGGCGCCGACGGCAGCGGCGACGCGCCAAACTGAGAGCTTGCCCCAAGGGCTGGTGCGTGGTGCATGGCCGGCCGGTTATTTCGCATTCTCTGTTGCCTGATCGCCTTTTCCTGTTCTGTGTTGCCCGGCTGCCTTTTTTGCGTTCTCAGTTGCCCGGTCGCTTGACCCCGCGCTGGCGCTTGGGGCTCTGTTTGACCCTTGCGCTTGACCGCTCGTTGGCGCTTGGGGTGTCGATAGAGGCGCCTCTTGCTCCCGTTGATGGAACCTGGACAGGCCGCTTCCAAAAGAAGCCTAAAAAGCGGCTGCCAGCGAATGGTCCCCGAGGGAAAGCCATTCGCGGAGGATGATCACAACTGAACACGGCAACGTTTGGCCCGGTCCCGTTGCGGACAGCAGCCCGAACTGTCCCGGGAAATTTGGCGGGCTGGTCGGCGGCCTTCCCGGTGAGTTCGTGGACGTTGCCGGTGATCTGTGTCCCTTGCGGTTTCTATTCGCATTTTACCAGGCGGAGTTGTGCCCTCCGGCGGCCTGGCGGGCGAAGGTGTTGACAGAAAAGGGGATAAAGAAATAAAGATAGGTGACCGGCGGGAGGGGTCGGGGCCATTTTGCAAGCATGAGGAGCTTTTTTGGAGGCGGGGGGGCAGGGGGAAGTGCTGGACCGGCGAGAGCCGGCCCGAACTATGTCGCCACGAATGGCGACACGGCACGTCTGGAGACGCGCGCCACGCGAAACCAAAGCCCGTTGAAACGGGCTGCAGCGAGGAGTTGGGAGGGGGCTCGCTAAGCGGCCCTAAAAGGACCGGCCTCGGGAGACGAAAGCCACTTTGCATCATTCCAGTCTCTTGAAGGGACGATTGAACGTGGCTCGGGCGACGGGGCGGCGGCGTTCCAATGCAGGAACTCCAGGTGTCGGCATTCCTGGCGATATGTCTTCCGGGCCTGACCGGCCCCCGCGGGTCGCCCCAATCCGCCGCTGACCGCAAGCGCCAAACCCCACAACTATTTGTCTTCGTCCCCGCTGCCCTCGCTCGACGCATGCGCCTGGACCCGTTGCGTCAACTCGGTCATATAGTGTGCCGAGCTGGCTAGAATTGTCGCCGCCGCGGCCCAAATCAGCACGCTGAGCAATTGCCCGGCCCAGACGGCCTGCGTCGCATTGTGCAACACGACTGTCGAGATAGTGACTGCCTGCACGACCGTGTTTGCCTTGCCAAAGGGGCTGGGCGGAAAATCCCGGATCTCGGTGGCCAGCATGACGACGAGGACAGTGGCAATGATGATCAAGTCCCGGCTGAGCACCAGAATCGTCAGCCACCAGGGAATCGTCCCAATCAGCGCCTGCACAATAAAAGCGGAAGTAAGCAGCAGCTTATCCGCGATGGGGTCGAGGTATTCCCCCAGCGGTGTTTGCTGGTCGAGCCGCCGAGCGATGATGCCGTCTATCACGTCCGTGACCACAGCGACGAAAAACAACCCCAGGGCCATTTCGTGGCGGCGGTAGATCATCGCGATCAGAATGAACGGCAGCAACAGAAGCCGAATCATCGTGAGCTGATTCGGAACCGACAGAAACTGCCGGATGACCGGCCGGGACCGCCACCGGGACCGGACTCGAGGGCCATTCCGCAGTCGTTCGATGGAGCCGTTCGGGGTCATAGCTCAACGAAATGCCGGATGCTTTGCTTTGTCGCGAACAAGAGACGCCGCGCGAGATCCTCGATCAGCTCGCGGCGGGCCAGCTTTTCCAGCCATTCGGAAGGAATGCCTTCCAGTCCGTAGTGCGCCCCGGCGAGTTGTCCGTAGACCGCCGCCGTCGTGTCGGTATCCTTGCCCAGATTGACCGCCAGCAGGGCTCCCTCCCGGAACGAGCTGGAGCGGTGAAACGCCCACAGCGCGGCTTCCATGGTATCAATCACATAGCCCGTCGCCAGAAGCTCTTCTGGCTTTTTGGTCTTATAGACTCCGCGCGCGATCGCATCGACTCGGCGAGTCAGGGCGACATGCTGAAACAACCAGTAATTGTAGACCGGGGAGTAGAGATCGGAAAGCAGTAAATCCTTGGAATCCCCCCGGAGAGCGCCGACCAGCAGCCCGGCGAAATAGCGGCAGCAATCCACGGCCTCGGTGGCGGCGTGGGTCGTTTTCGACATCTTGGCCGCCAGCTCCTTGGCGCGGCCCGCGTCGTGCACCTGGTACATCGAAATCGGCGCCAGCCGCATGAGCGAGCCGTTGCCGGCGGACCGCTCATCCGTTGAGCCGACATAGGGGTCGCCGGTCTTGGCGTAGCGCGACAGGGCTGCATTCACGGTACTGCCGATATCGAAACAGTTGCCGGTGCTGGACATGTAGCCTTCGCTTCGCCAGCGAAGGTAGCGGTCCATTTGATCCTTGGCGTTGAATCCGCCGCACTCCACAATGCTCGCGGCCAGACACAACGCCATCGACGTATCGTCGGTCCATTGCCCGGCTTGGAGGCGCCAGGGTCCGCCCGCGACCATGCTTTCGGCGCGGAAGGTCCCCGCCTCCGCCCCTTCGAAGGGCGCCCCCAATGCATCCCCCGCGGCAAGGCCGACGAGGGAGCCAAGAAAGCGATTTTCCACGCCGAGGCTCATCGCATTTCATTCTAGCGCGGCTGTTTTGAGGACTCGGCGAACACCCTTGATTGAAGTGGCAGATTCACATGACAGCCCCGGCCGCGGGATGCGCTGGAGGCGGCGATCCCCTGCTTGCCGGACAAACAAGGACCACGAGCGGGCGCTTGGACAAACCAGCCACGCGGTCAGGCCGTCGCGAAATATTGCCGAATTTGGTTATCCACTTTACTCTAGTTGGAGGACGGGTGCTTGGCAGTAATGTCTCGGTAGGTCAATGCCTTACGGAGAACCAACTGTTCGACGAGTCGGTGGAAGATCTTGCCTACGTGGCGGGACTTTCGACGGTTGAAGCGAAAGGTGAATTCGTCGAGGTAGCGCTGGAGATGCACTTTACCCACCTTCCCTTGGTGAGTCGCAGCCAACCAGCGCTTCAGCAACGAGGCAACCAGGTGAACATGCGAGAATTCCTCGGCTGCCAGCCGCGAGTCTCCCGCCGTGTGGGTGACCCGGTGGCGGTAGCCGGCTTTCTTCAAGCCCCGGTAACCCCTCCAGCCGTCGGTATGGACCAGACTGCCTGGCTCCACACAGTCGCTCACAAAACCCACCAGACTCGAGCCCGATGCGTCGGAGACATGGCGCAGACGGATCCGCCCCATTCTGCGGCCTTCCAGTTCCACCGCAACCACAACCAGGGCTTTGCCCACAAGCTCTCGCCCGCGAACGTGCTTCTCCTTGCCGCCCAAGTAAGTCTCGTCGACCTCGACACTTCCGCCCAGCCGTTCCCGTCCCAGCCGAACCATCGCCTGCCGCAACTTCGGCAACATCAGCCAGGCCGTCTGATAGCTGCCCAGACCGAGTTCACGCTGCAAACCCTTAGCGCTCAGCCCTGTTTTCTGGGTGCAGGCCAGCCACATTGCCAGAAACCAACTCCGCAGCGGCACCCGCGAGTTGTGCAGGATGGTTCCCGCAGTGGGAGAGGTCTGGCGTCGGCAGGCGCTACAGAACATCGTGCCTCGCCCCGTCGTCCAACCCTTCGTGGCCGAGCAGTTCGGACAAACGAATCCCGTGGGCCAGCGGACGCCGATCAAATACTCGCAACAGGCTTGCTGGCTGGCAAACCGTTCAGTGAACTCCACCAGATGCTTTGGAAAGTCCTCGCTCAATTGCCCCGATTTCTTCGCCGCCAACGGCGCGAGTCCAAGGATAGCTTGGTTCACCACTAGAGTAAAGTGGATAACCAGAATTGCCGAATAGTCTAATATTGATACCGCTATAGTGAAATCCTTTACAAAACGCACTAGGAAATCCGATAACCAGATTCAGAGCCGCGACCGTGAGGGAGCGGTTTCCGCTTTGACGCGATCCTCCGCCAGCGGCGACGCTCCCCGTTTCAGTCGCGGTCGGTCTGCGTCAGGCCTTAATCCGGCCCAAAGACTGTGCCTGAAGAAATTTTGGCGCTTGCGGGAACCGAAAGACGAAACGCAATCGAGGAGATGACAACATGAACAACGGCGATAGTCCGCTTCAAGAGATTGATCACATCGTGGTTCTCATGCTGGAGAACCGCTCATTCGACAACCTGCTCGGCCGCCTGTACACGGGAAAAAACGCCACAAAAAAGGGGTTTGACCCGATGCCGCTGGATTCCTCCAACGAGGTCCAGGGCGAAGAGATTACGGTCTGGACGAACGACGACTCGATTCTCGACAGTTAGACCATGACGATCCCCAAGCCGGATCCCGGGGAATTGTTTTCCGATATGAACCAGCAAATCTTCGGGAAGACGTTTGGGAAACAGCACGACAAGATCTTCCCTAATCCTCCTTCTAGTCCTCCGCCGAACCCGCCAAACATGACCGGATTCGCCGCGAACTACCAGGCCAAGGGTGATCCCCGCGACATCATGCACTACTTCAGCCCGAATCAGGTCCCGGTGACCCATTTCCTCGCCACGCACCACGCCGTGAGTGACACATATTACGCCTCGGCTCCCTTGCAGACTTTTCCCAACCGCATGTTTGCGCACTGCGCAACGAGCGGGGGCATGCTCAATAACCCACAGATCGTGAGCGTCCTGCTCAAGGAGTGGTTCGTAGGCATCAAGAGTATCTTTGACCAAATGGACGCGCTCGAAGCCTCGCAGACACGCATTCCGGCGGGGCGGACCCGCTGGAAAGTGTATTACCAGGACTTCCCCATTTCCGCGCTGGTCAAGCACGTTTTCGACAATTGGAAGATTGGGCGCGCGGACAGCCAGGTCGCACACTTCTCCCCGCTCGACTTTCCCTGGACAACGACGGGAACGTCCTTCTTCGAGGACCTTGAAAGAGGCACGCTGCCCGCCTACTCGTTCATCGAGCCCCGCTACGGGGTGCTGCAGAATCTCCACCTGAAGAACATTATTCCTCCGAACGACAGCCACCCTCCGTTCAACGTCGCCCTGGGCGAGCTGCTGCTTTTCGAGGTATGGGCCGCTCTGCTCGCCTATGAAAATGGTTCTTCCGGGGAATCTATGGGTAAGTGAGCTGGCTAGGGGGACTGATGTTCGAGGAAGCGGCGGAACTTGCGACAGGTGGATTCAAAGGATCGTAGATCTTCTTCCGAGTCGCAGTGGTAGAGCAGGGGGCCACCTTGGCTCAGCGCATCAAAGATGAGTCGCTCGACCGGCGCCTTTCTCAGAGCAGGGGTTTCATGTAAGTCGCGGATGATTTCTCCACCCAGGACCCAGAGGTTGTTCACATGCTTGCCGATCGTCCTACGAGACAGTCTCTGGTGGCTCAGGTGGACCAGGAAAGGTTGGAAATACGCGACGATTTGCTGGCCTGGGAGAAGATCTCCGGGCAACCCCATCCAGCTTCGCGGCCACTCATCCAGGTCCTGGCAGTAGGGCAGCCAGCGGGCTTGCTGGACGGGCACGACTTCGTTTACCGTAGTTAGTTTTGCGTTCCGAGCCATGAGATGGAATTGACTACGATAATAAACCACTGCTATCGCTTTCCCGGATTCGTCTACGAACGGGCGAAATGGTCTGCCGACAAGAAAAGCATTGAGGTGCGGGTGCGGCCGAGGGTCGGCTCGGCGGCAGTTTGCTCAAGGTGTCATCAACCCGGCTGCGGCTACGACCACCTCGACGAACGGCGCTTTGAGTTCATTCCTTTCTGGGGCTTGCTGGTGTTTTTCCTCTACCGCATGAGACGGGTGAGCTGTCAACGCTGCGGCGTGACGGTGGAAGAGGTGCCGTGGGCCAAGGGCAAGCACCGACTTACCCGAGCCTACATGCAGTTTTTGGCACACTGGGCGCGAAAACTGTCCTGGAAAGAAGTGGCCGAGTCGTTTCAGACCTCCTGGGAGAAAGTCTGCCATTCCGTGGAATATGTGGTGCAGTGGGGCCTCCGGCATCGAGTTTTGGAGCCGGTCCGGGCCATCGGGGTCGATGAGATCCAGTACGCCAGGGGGCACAACTATCTCACCCTGGTCTATCAAATCGAGGAGGGTCCCAAGCGCCTGCTCTGGGTGGGCAAGGACAGAACCATCGAGACCTTGGAGGGCTTCTTCGCCATGCTCGGAGAGTCCCTGTCGGCTCAGATCGAGTTTGTCTGCTCCGACATGTGGCAGCCCTACCTGCGGGTGATCCGCGAGAAGTGCTCCCAAGCCATCCACATCCTGGACCGCTTTCACATTGTTGCCAAGATGAACAAAGCGCTGGACGAGGTGCGCGCTGGCGAGGCCCGCAAGATGGTGCGGCAAGGCTATGAACCGTTACTGAAAAAGACCCGTTGGTGCCTGCTGAAGAGAAAAGACAACCTCAGCACTCCGCAACGGTTCCGCCTGCGAGACCTGCTGCACTACAATCTCGCGACCGTCCGGGCCTATCTGCTCAAAGAAGACTTCCAGCAACTCTGGGAGTATAGCTCGCCCACCTGGGCCGGGAAATTCCTCGACGAATGGTGCCGGCAAACCATGCGCTCCCGGATCGAAGCGATGAAGAAGGTCGCCCGCATGCTCCGCTCTCACCGCCAGCTCATTCTCAACTATTTCCGCGCCAAAAAACAGCTCTCCTCCGGTGTCGTGGAAGGTCTCAACAACAAAGCCAAACTCACCATGAGAAAATCTTACGGATTCCGGACGTTCAGAATTACAGAACTCGCTCTGTATCACGCACTTGGAAAGCTACCAGAACCACAGCTTACCCACAGATTCTACTGACGAGGCATGAAAATTGGGACCGCACCTTGTTCATCTTGACGTTTGACGAGCACGGCGGGTGCTACGATCACGTGCCGCCGGCATATACCGCGCTGGCTCCGGACGGGCGCGGCAACGACTATCCGTTTGTGCGGTACGGAGTGCGCGTTCCCAACGTGTTCATCTCCCCGCGGATCTGTCCGGGCGGCGTGCTGAAGCCGGATGAATCGAACGGCCCCTTCCAGTATCCTTTCGACCACACATCGATCATCAAGACCGTGCGGGAGTGCTTCTTCCTGGGCGATGCACGCGCCGAATATCTGACGCCGCGCGACAAGGCGGCGCCGGGCTTCGGCGATGTTCTCAACGCGCCTGATTCGGAGCTGAACCACCTAACAGCCAGTGCGTGCCTCAAACCGGACGTGGACATGGAAGCGGCGCGTGAGGCGTTTGAGGAACACGGCCCCTCCGATCTGGCGAAGGACCTGGAAACGCTGCTCGACAAGCTTGACATCACCATCCCGGCGTAGCGAGACACATGGCCTCAGCGCGGTGCGGGCATCTCCATGAGCCTTCCCATTCGAACACCGGCGAGCTAGACTTGGTTCGCTAATGGAGAATTCCGAGTCCGCATCCACTCGCCGCCGCTTCCTCAAGACCACCGCCACGGCCGCGGTCCTGGGCGCTTGCCAAACACCAGGGCCGCGTAAGGAGCAGCGGCCGAACATCCTCTTCTTCTTCCCCGACCAGCATCGCCCGGACTGGGTGGAGTGGAACCGGGACGTTCCTGTTCCCACGCCCAACTTGGCGAAGCTAAAGCAATCGGGCGTTGACTTTACGAATTGCCGTTGTCGCTTCGCCGCTTTGCGCGCCATCGCGCGCCTGCCTGGCCTCGGGACGGGAGTATGAGCATTGCGGCGTGATCGGGAACGAGAAGAACTACCCGCTCGATCAAACGACCTACTATCTTCTGTTGCGCGACGGCGGCTATCACGTGATGGGCTGCGGCAAGCTCGACCTCTCGAAGGCTTCGTATTCGTGGGGAGTCGGCGGCCGCGGCAACATGGAGGCTTGGGGCTTTTCCGACTTGATCGACAACGCCGGCAAAGGCGACGGAATGGGATCCTACCAGACGGATCCCGAGGGGCCGAAAGACCCCTATTACGCCTATCTGGATTCCGTCGATTCGCCGCAAGGCCGGATTTGCGCGGCGGACTTTCGCAGGCGCCGGG
>CBDFIS010000002.1:0-13399 GCA_965248205.1 Bryobacterales bacterium | reverse complement strand
CCACCGGCTGGAACATCGGCACGGCGTCATCCGCTCGAGCCGGCGCGGCTAACGTTAGGCCGGTGCCGGGCCTCGACCGGGCGATGTAAAAAAGCGCCAGAATGAGCAGGACGGCCGAGGCCAATCCGAGGACAATATCGAAGACCGCAATCTCGGGCAGGGTAACCATTTGGCGGCTGGTGTTGGAAGCCGTTACTGCTAGTTTAAAAACTTGCCTCGTCAGTAGAATCTGTGGGTAAGCTGTGGTTCTGGTAGCTTTCCAAGTGCGTGATACAGAGCGAGTTCTGTAATTCTGAACGTCCGGAATCCGTAAGATTTTCTCATGGTGAGTTTGGCTTTGTTGTTGAGACCTTCCACGACACCGGAGGAGAGCTGTTTTTTGGCGCGGAAATAGTTGAGAATGAGCTGGCGGTGAGAGCGGAGCATGCGGGCGACCTTCTTCATCGCTTCGATCCGGGAGCGCATGGTTTGCCGGCACCATTCGTCGAGGAATTTCCCGGCCCAGGTGGGCGAGCTATACTCCCAGAGTTGCTGGAAGTCTTCTTTGAGCAGATAGGCCCGGACGGTCGCGAGATTGTAGTGCAGCAGGTCTCGCAGGCGGAACCGTTGCGGAGTGCTGAGGTTGTCTTTTCTCTTCAGCAGGCACCAACGGGTCTTTTTCAGTAACGGTTCATAGCCTTGCCGCACCATCTTGCGGGCCTCGCCAGCGCGCACCTCGTCCAGCGCTTTGTTCATCTTGGCAACAATGTGAAAGCGGTCCAGGATGTGGATGGCTTGGGAGCACTTCTCGCGGATCACCCGCAGGTAGGGCTGCCACATGTCGGAGCAGACAAACTCGATCTGAGCCGACAGGGACTCTCCGAGCATGGCGAAGAAGCCCTCCAAGGTCTCGATGGTTCTGTCCTTGCCCACCCAGAGCAGGCGCTTGGGACCCTCCTCGATTTGATAGACCAGGGTGAGATAGTTGTGCCCCCTGGCGTACTGGATCTCATCGACCCCGATGGCCCGGACCGGCTCCAAAACTCGATGCCGGAGGCCCCACTGCACCACATATTCCACGGAATGGCAGACTTTCTCCCAGGAGGTCTGAAACGACTCGGCCACTTCTTTCCAGGACAGTTTTCGCGCCCAGTGTGCCAAAAACTGCATGTAGGCTCGGGTAAGTCGGTGCTTGCCCTTGGCCCACGGCACCTCTTCCACCGTCACGCCGCAGCGTTGACAGCTCACCCGTCTCATGCGGTAGAGGAAAAACACCAGCAAGCCCCAGAAAGGAATGAACTCAAAGCGCCGTTCGTCGAGGTGGTCGTAGCCGCAGCCGGGTTGATGACACCTTGAGCAAACTGCCGCCGAGCCGACCCTCGGCCGCACCCGCACCTCAATGCTTTTCTTGTCGGCAGACCATTTCGCCCGTTCGTAGACGAATCCGGGAAAGCGATAGCAGTGGTTTATTATCGTAGTCAATTCCATCTCATGGCTCGGAACGCAAAACTAACTACGGTAAACGAAGTCGTGCCCGTCCAGCAAGCCCGCTGGCTGCCCTACTGCCAGGACCTGGATGAGTGGCCGCGAAGCTGGATGGGGTTGCCCGGAGATCTTCTCCCAGGTCAGCAAATCGTCGCGTATTTCCAACCTTTCCTGGTCCACCTGAGCCACCAGAGACTGTCTCGTAGGACGATCGGCAAGCATGTGAACAACCTCTGGGTCCTGGGTGGAGAAATCATCCGCGACTTACATGAAACCCCTGCTCTGAGAAAGGCGCCGGTCGAGCGACTCATCTTTGATGCGCTGAGCCAAGGTGGCCCCCTGCTCTACCACTGCGACTCGGAAGAAGATCTACGATCCTTTGAATCCACCTGTCGCAAGTTCCGCCGCTTCCTCGAACATCAGTCCCCCTAGCCAGCTCACTTACCCATAGATTCCCCGGAAGAACCAAAAACTTTGGTACTTGACCGGAATCAGGTATTGCCATTAACCAGTCATAGATATTTCGACCTAGCCCATTCCGGGGCTTATCGATCCCCAAAGCTCCCCCCGCGGTCCTTGCAGGAACGAACCAGCAGCGGCGGATCTCAGGGTGCGGGATTCTTCGTTGGTTCGGTATGAAGGCTACTGGATGCTGCCACCTCTTCGCTTGACCCCTCGGAGGCCCCGGCCTACAATTATTAGATACTGGCGCTATCGTCTAAGGGTTAGGACAGGGCCCTCTCAAGGCTCAAATCCGGGTTCGATTCCCGGTAGCGCTACCAGCCTTCCGCCCGATCCCTCAACTACTTAGCGGTTCGCAAATCGTGCCGCTCGAAGCGGCTACCTTCCCGCCCGCGCCACCGTGGTCCTGCCGCCCCGCACGAGCAATCGCGCTTCAATCGGCTTCATCTTGAGCGGGACATTCTTCTTCTCCGAACCGGGCAGCGCGGATGAGGCGGCGATCTGTACCTCGTATTCGCCGGGCGCCACATCCGCCTCGGCGCTGCAACTCAGCTCGAACTCATCGCTGGCCGAAGTGACATCGGCAGCGACGCAAGAAACGCCCGCGGGGAGTCCTTCGAACTTGACGTTGATCGGAGAATCGAAGCCCGGCTCGCGCGTGACCTTGCCCGCGAGCTGAACGGAAGCGCCCGGCTGCAAGCTGAGTTCTGTTGGCAGGTCCACGCCGTATCCGAGCACGACCTCGAACGTGATGGCGGGCGAATAGATCACCTGCTTGCGGCCGTCGACTTCGATCTGGCCGCTTAAAACAATGTCGAATGTGAGCGGAAGGTCGGTGACCTCGGTTCCGCCCCCAAAAGTCTCGGTCGTGATCACGGTCATCCTTCCCTGATCAGCGTAGTCTTCAATCTCTCCGCGCTTGACCGGTACAAAGATGCCGACCCTTGTGTCGACTGTCTTCGGCGGGCGAATGCCGCCTCGCCTGGCATGGAAGCTCCATTCGATCTCGTGGGTCATCCCCACGATGAGCCGCACATCGCGGGGCGTGAGCAATTCCAGAACAGCAGGTTCCGGAGGGACGACAGCGGCCGGAACATCGCTCGTCAGCCACGGTGCGTCGAACGTTTCGGGCAGGAAAAGATAAGAAAGCGGAGAAGGCTTGAGCAGCGTGACCATGCCCGGGGCCCGCGCCCGCCGGCGGATCAGCTTGCCGTCGCTGACCCCCTGGCCCCAGACCTCCAGGTTCAGCGCGCGCGGAGGGGCGCCGGGCTTGGGGGTCAGAGTCAGCGTGGCCTGCCGGAGCTGGATGCCATCCGCGGCTTCGGCAGGGGTCGGAACCAAATGCCCCCCGCGGAGAACAATGTCGTCGGGAAGATTGGGAATATCGATCTCGATCGCTCCCTGGTAGCCCCGCCGGCTGACATCCACGAGCAGCACCGATGTTCCACGCTGCGGAACATTGACGTATGGCGTCTTGATCGTCAGCTCGAAGTCAGCCGGCTCCTTCTTTGCGAGCAGCCGATAACCGTACTCGGGACCGCCGCGCCCCACCAGGTCTTCCACTGTGATCCGCAGTTCCCGGGCCCCATCCGGCACGTTCATCGCCAGAAATGGATCGTCGCCCGCTTCCCCGCTGGAAGCGACAACTTCATAGCGCGTTCCGGTCCCGGGAAGGTCTCCGGCCGAAGCGATTTTGTTTCCCTCCTCGTCGTGAATCGTCAGCAACCCGAAAAGCGGGGACAGACCGGTCGACGACGCCTTCAGTTCAAACCGCCAGGCCTCGCCGGGCGTGACAGCCAGTTTGTAACGGTCCGCTTCGCCCGGCCGCAAGATCCTTCCGTTGACGATCGTGCCGGGGCGGAGCTTGCCGGCCTTCCCGTTCGGCGCCTCTCGTGTATCCGGTTCGGCGCTGACAGGCAGTCGCAGCGGAAGGGCGCCGGGCTTGCCCGGGATGGCTACGCTCATCCAATCGGTTCGACCGTCCGCGGCCGGCTCACTCCGGATCTTGACCGGTTTGTCGACCAGCCCCCTCCCCAAATGATGCTGCCCGAGGTTGCCTCCGAAAGCTTCGAACTCGGCCGCTTTGCCGTTCTGCGTCCCCACCGGGAAAATCCCTTCGGCGTAGAAAAAGTCGCCGATCTTGAGGCGGTAGAAGTTCTCTTCCAGGGTCCCGAACTTGGCGTCGCGGACTTCGACGAAGTAGTCGCCCTGGCTTGGAAAGCGCACGTCAACGCGGGCGTCGATTCCGATTCCCGGAGCATCTTCGTTGCGGGCAATGACTTTGCCGGCGGCATCCATCACGCGCAGCGCCGGATCCAGCGCCGATCCGATGCGCCGGGCTTCCACCTCGATCACAAGGCGCTGGCCCTGTTTCGCCCGCACTCGGTAGACGTCTCTGTCGGCGGCCGTGATCGTTCCGTTCACAACGGCGGGTGTCTCCACGGGCTCGGCTTGATCGAGGGAATCGTTGAGCGGGTCCTCAATCTCGGCTTCAGACTCCGCCTCCACCGATTCGGGGAATGCGCCGACCGTGAATAGGAGAATATTCGAAAGTCCCTCCTTTGTCTGAACCCGAATCGGAAACGAGTCAATCGGAGTGTCGGCCGGTATCTCAACCAGGAACGGGAGTTCCCGCCCCGCGCGCCCTTCTTCTTTGGGCGCTGTGAGACGCGTGATCCCCGCTGGAAGAGTCGTCAGGATCTCAGCGTCGGAGGTCAGCGCGGCGCCGATCAGCGTGAGCTTCACGGCGGTTCCGCGCTGGGCGCCGCGCGGCTCGAGTTTTTCGAGGATGGGCGCGGCGGCAAACGCGCTCAGTGAAAACAAAGGTGGAAACAGGAATAATGATGCTTTCAACAGCCGTCTCATCGCAACCTCTCCGAAGCCGCCGCCTTCGAAAGCAGGGCAACGGTCAGAATAACTTCTGGGAACCTTAGCGTGACTACAGTATACAGGCGCCCGGCTCGAACCACACGCGTCGGTAGTGTCTCAGGGAGACACCACCCACGCGTCGCACATTAAATCCAGCATCACTGCCCCGTCTGGACGGTCGCGGCGTCCGCTGACTCCGGCTTCCTGCTCGTTCCGGGCGGGACCGGGGATCAACTTGCTCCAAACCGCGGGCCGGAGATTGGTGCCGCAATGCGAACGAGTGGGCTCGAACGAAGCGTTTGTGATCAGCTATGCAGCCCTGTCCTAAATACTCTTTCAGTTGATCGTACTGGTACTTTCATACCAGGCAATTAGTTAATCTGGTTATCCACTTTACTCTAGTGGTGAACCAAGCTATCCTTGGACTCGCGCCGTTGGCGGCGAAGATCGGGGCAATTGAGCGAGGACTTTCCAAAGCATCTGGTGGAGTTCACTGAACGGTTTGCCAGCCAGCAAGCCTGTTGCGAGTATTTGATCGGCGTCCGCTGGCCCACGGGATTCGTTTGTCCGAACTGCTCGGCCACGAAGGGTTGGACGACGGGGCGAGGCACGATGTTCTGTAGCGCCTGCCGACGCCAGACCTCTCCCACTGCGGGAACCATCCTGCACAACTCGCGGGTGCCGCTGCGGAGTTGGTTTCTGGCAATGTGGCTGGCCTGCACCCAGAAAACAGGGCTGAGCGCTAAGGGTTTGCAGCGTGAACTCGGTCTGGGCAGCTATCAGACGGCCTGGCTGATGTTGCCGAAGTTGCGGCAGGCGATGGTTCGGCTGGGACGGGAACGGCTGGGCGGAAGTGTCGAGGTCGACGAGACTTACTTGGGCGGCAAGGAGAAGCACGTTCGCGGGCGAGAGCTTGTGGGCAAAGCCCTGGTTGTGGTTGCGGTGGAACTGGAAGGCCGCAGAATGGGGCGGATCCGTCTGCGCCATGTCTCCGACGCATCGGGCTCGAGTCTGGTGGGTTTTGTGAGCGACTGTGTGGAGCCAGGCAGTCTGGTCCATACCGACGGCTGGAGGGGTTACCGGGGCTTGAAGAAAGCCGGCTACCGCCACCGGGTCACCCACACGGCGGGAGACTCGCGGCTGGCAGCCGAGGAATTCTCGCATGTTCACCTGGTTGCCTCGTTGCTGAAGCGCTGGTTGGCTGCGACTCACCAAGGGAAGGTGGGTAAAGTGCATCTCCAGCGCTACCTCGACGAATTCACCTTTCGCTTCAACCGTCGAAAGTCCCGCCACGTAGGCAAGATCTTCCACCGACTCGTCGAACAGTTGGTTCTCCGTAAGGCATTGACCTACCGAGACATTACTGCCAAGCACCCGTCCTCCAACTAGAGTAAAGTGGATAACCAGATAGTACGAAAATAATATGGACAGAACCACTCTTGTCCAAATTAGTTTTCGTGTGAGTGGTTGAGCCTCTGGTAGGTTGGGTAGCTTTCCAAAAAGCAATCCCGACCGAACCAAGGAGGCTCAACAATGCAACGTTTCTGTAGCATCTTCTCCCAACTTCTGCAACTGTTTCCGCGCCTGGAATTCGAGCAGGCCGTGCGCCAGCATCAGGCCGACCGCCACCTGCGCGGCTTCCCCTGCTGGGGCCAGTTCGTGGCCATGCTGTTTTGTCAGCTCGGCCAGGCCCACTCGCTGCGCGAGATCTGCGGCGGCTTGGCCGCCACCGAAGGCAAGCTCAAGCACCTGGGCCTGTCGGCAGCGCCGAAACGCTCCACTCTTTCCTATGCCAACGGGCAGCGGCCCTGGCAGTTGTTCGAAACCGTCTTCCAGCAACTGCTCGGCAAGTGCCGCGGGCAGCTCGGGCTGGCCGCCGGTGGCCACAAGTTCCGTTTCAAAAATCGTCTGCTGAGCCTCGACGCCAGCGTCATCGACCTGAGTGTGTCGCTGTTCGACTGGGCGCAGTTTCAGCGCACCAAAGGCGCCATCAAGCTGCACCTGCTGCTGGACCACGCCGGCTATTTGCCCTCGTTCGCCGTGGTCACGACGGGCAAAACGCATGATCTCCGGGTGGCCCGCCAGCTGGAGTTCCAGCCCGGCACGGTGCTGGTGATCGACCGTGGCTACATCGATTACCAGTGGTTTGTCGAACTCAGCCGGCGCAAGGTGTACTTTGTGACGCGGCTGAAGGAGAACGCGGTCTATGAAGTGGTGGAGCGGCGCGTGGTGCCCCAGCGCAGTAACGTGGTCGCCGACGAGGTGATCTTTTTCCCCAGCCAGGCCGAGGCCCGTAAGGAATATTTTTTTCGACGGGTGGAGATCGACGATCCCGAGCAGGGGCGCTTAGTGTTTCTGACCAACCATCACAAGCTGGGGGCGACGACGGTGGCGGCGGTCTACAAGGATCGCTGGCAGGTGGAATTGTTCTTCAAAGCGCTGAAGCAGAACCTGCGCATTAAGACCTTTGTGGGCACCAGCAGCAACGCCGTGCGCACGCAGGTCTGGACGGCGCTGATCGCGATGCTGCTGCTGCGCTATTTGCAGTTGCGGGCGAAGTTCGGCTGGTCGTTGTCGAACCTGGCGGCGCTGCTGCGCCAGCAGTTATTCGTGCACCGCGATGCGTGGAAGTGGCTGGATGAACCGTTCGAGCCCCCACCGGGGCTGCCCGAGACGGCGATGAAGCAGTTGGCGCTACCGTTGGCAGCGCGGGGTTAATTAGGACAGCAGCCAGTCAAGTAGCGAAGGAGAAACCCTACAGGAGGGCATTTGCAAAGAGTCAATTAGGACAGCACCAGCGCTCCGACCCCGATCGGCGAGGGTTTTACAACGGCCAACCTGGTTTTCAGAAGGGGCGTGGCGGAGGGATTATGTCTTGTGTTTTCAACAGCGCCCGCTCCCGGATTTGGCTAATTTGGACAGCAGTGGGACAGAACAGGTGTTTTGGTGTAAGACTATTTAGGTAACTGCTGTAGACGCGTGTTCTGCGCCTCGTGCGGCGAAAGTAAGGGCCGCCACACTAGCAGGGCATGACGGATTGAGGTTTCGAGAAGTCAGCAACTAGCTACCCGGGTGAGGGAGACAAGCTCATGATGAAACGTTCAAGTTTCAGTCGGAAGGTTACTCGTCTGTTCAGGAAGCTGAAGAGCGACAAGCGCGCGATCGTGCTGCCAATGTTCGCGATCATGTTCGCTGCGATGATGGCGTTCCTCGGTCTGTTGTTCGATGGCGGCCGCATGTACTTCGAGAAGCGACGCATGCAGGTGGCAGCCACTGCCGGCGCTCGAGGCGGAGCATTGGATCTTCGGCGGCATGGGACGGGCAGCACTTTTGTCCGGTCAGGTGGCAGGGACGATGCCGAGTTGAACGGCTTTGAGCATGGTACGGCTGGCGTAGACGTCGCGATCAACAATCCGCCGACCTCTGGCAATTTTAGCGGGCATGTCGCCTGTGTGGAGGCGGTCGTCTCGAAAGCGTTTCCCACGACCTTGATGCGTATTGCCAGCGCCACGGGGTATACGGTGGCTACCCGGGCTGTGGCCTGTGTTGGCGTGGACGACGGACCGGAGTGCATCATCTCCATGTACTGCGGTACTGAAGAAACAGGCTTGCGATTCAACGGCAACGCCTCGGTCACAGTCAGTGATTGTAATGTGGCCATCAACTCCCAAGCCGACCCCTCGATCCTGTTCAATGGTGGCGGAAACTGCGCCGGTGCCGGTAACCAGGATCTGATCGTAAACGGCGGCATTGTGGCCTATGGTGGGGATGCGGGCGGCACCCTCATTAACAACGGATCGAGCTATTGCATTGATTGTCCAGAGTGCCCGCCGAATGAGGACGGACTAAACGAGGCAGTAGACGAAATGAATTACGTCGCGGATCCCTATTGCGACAACCTCCAGCCCGTGAATTGCAACGCCTCCCCCCCGATTATGGAATAGGCGTCACCTACCCGGACGACTGCTGGACTACTCCCGAGGACCCGCCGGGGATCCCGTTCCCGGACCCCGATCCCGCCGACGCTCTAAATGTGTTTAGCTTACCAATCATAACCAACGGCAACTATAATTCGTTCGTCGACTGTGCCGACGCAGTAAATTACGTCCCCCCGGCGCCCTGTACAGATTTTTCAGGCGCCGACCCCGTGTTGCAGCTTAAGGAGGGTTACTACATCGGCACTGGAGGCGGGCAGGGGCTCACCATGAACGGGGGGGCAGTCAATCTCGAGTGCGCTGATGAAACGACGAATCCGAATGGGTGCCTGTTTTATACCGATGTGCTCGACGTCAATGGAGTTATACTTACAGGAGAAAATCTCACGATCTATGCGACCAACGTCCTGGAGGGCATTGGTAATAACCTGGCAATTGACATTTCAGCCAACTCGGAAGTCCACTTGAGCGCGCCGATTGACGCGGGCTCGCTCATGCAGAATATGCTGCTGTTCAACAGCCGCTACGGGAACATGGGCTGCAACGTCCTAGGTGACGCCTTTTCTGACCTCAACGGAACAATCTATTGTCCGACAGGATTTCTGACCTACGGGGGAAACATTATCTTCGACCTTACCGCGGACTACGCCGCGATCATTGGGTATCAGATTCAGTTCGCCGGAAATCCGCAAGTCGGGGTGACCTCTACTGGCGGAGGTGGCGCCAACACCATCCAGTTTTCCGAGGTCAAGCTGGTGGAATAACGCCGGTGGAGTCAGGCAAGCAGGATCACGGAGGGTTTTCGATGCAGAGTCAAATATCAGCGGAGAAACGATTGAAACGGTTCACGACTCGCAGGGGTGCGGTGATGGTGGAGTTTGCGTTGACGTTCCCCCTTCTACTGGGTTTGTGTATGGCGGTAACGGACTTTGGCCGCCTCTTCTATAATGCCGTGACCGTCGCGAACGCAGCGGGTGTGGGCGCTTTCTACGGCGCTCGCAACCCACTCCTTGCAGGAGATGACACGGGGCAGGACGCGCGTGCAAGGGATGAGATGAGGAACATTACCGCGACCGCGGACGCCGAGCCCGTCGTTGTGGTGGCCGAAAGGTGGTGTAATTGTCCCGGCCAGCCTAGCTTTGACTGCGACGAGATCGCAACTGTTGTGTGCGGAGGGGGATACGGGGCTGGGCGCGCGTATGTCAGGGTGACGGTCAGCCAACCGTTCCCGTCATTTGCCCCTTGGCCTATCCTCCCGAGCAACACGATCGTGGCTAAGACGGCCTTCCAGCGAGTTCAATGAGTGAGGACAGAGACATGAAGAAACCTAACGGGCAGAGCGGGGTGGCAATCGTCGAGTTTTCTCTCGTGTTCATTCTTTTCATGGTGCTGAGTCTTGGGCTATTCGAACTGGGACGAGCAATGTGGATCTATACGACTCTTTCCCATGCTGCGCGCCAGGGCGCACGTTTCGCGATGGTGCGGGGAGACGAGACCACCGCGCTAGGCATAGAATTCGGTAGCGCCATCACGACTGCTACGAATGCCGAAATCACGCAAGTTGTCCGCAACCACGCCATTGGGTTGGTGGCAACCGACATCACCGTCACCCCCGCGTGGAAACAACTTGCGACGGATGCCGAGGTCGATTGGGATGCCGCTGGCATACAAAGAATCGGCGGCACCTTTGTGGTCGTTCGAGTGGCATATCCCATGCGATTCATTACCGGTAACGTGTTTATCGGCGGCAGCGACGGCGGCCTGACCTTGGGCAGTCTTTCGAACATGACGATCTCCTACTGATGCCCAGGGGTCTCTCTAGACGAAAGAACGGAAGACAAACAACGCCTGCTCAAAGGTCCGCCAGATCCGGGTGCTCCTTAGCCCATTCCATGAATTCATCGACCGTGTAGAAAGTCTCGTGCTTGTAGAGCCGCCCGCCGTCTTCAAGCGGAGCTGTCCAGTCGAACTCCCAGGAGTCACCGGTTTTCTCCATCCACTCGGCTAGTTTCCCTTCCAGTTCTTCACGAATTTCAGCCGAGTCCGGATCATTGGCGAGGTTGTTCAGCTCGTAAGGGTCCTTTTCCAGGTCGTAGAAAACCCAAGGTTCCGACTCGCGCCGGGCGTACATGTAGCGTTTAGTGCGGACCCCGCGCCAACTGAATTCCGCACCACCCGCATAAAAAGGACCGAAGATCTGGAAGAACGCTGAATCCGGCCCCCGCTCGGACTTCCCCAGGATGACCGGCGAAAGGTCGGAGCCTTGCATGTCGTCCGGCACGGCGGCTCCGCAGAGGGAAAGCAGCGTCGGCGCGAAGTCGACCTGAGTGAATATTGCGTCCGTAACCCTGCCTGGCGGCGCCGCGGCGGGATAGCGCACGATGCCGGGTATCCGGATCGATTCCTCCCAGGGCTTTCGCTTGAGCCGCTTGCCGTGGGAGCCCAGCATGTCACCATGGTCGGAGGAAACGAGCACGATGGTGTTCTCGGCCAGGCCCAGCTCGTCCAGCTCTCCTAAGATGCGGCCGATCTGTTCATCGACCGCCGTGATCATTGCGTAGTAGGCGGCGATTTCCTTTCTACCCGGCACGCTGTCGCCGTAGGGTACGGGCGTCAAAGGCCGCTCGGAGGTGTTCCCGTCGAAGTTGGGCCGCAGCGTGATCTTTTCCAGATCGTACATTTCCATATACTTCTCGGGAGCAAGGTAGGGATCGTGCGGCGGGCCCATCTGAATCGTGAGAAAGAACGGGCGCTCGTCATTCGCCGTCTCTTTCAAAAACTCGATTCCCAGATCGGTCCACACCTCGGGCTCGAAGGTTTTGATCGGAATCGGCTCCTCGACATCGCGGTAATAATGCGTGTCGAAATGCTGATGGCTCACCTGGTTGGCCGCCCAAAACTCGAACCCCTGCCGCCGGGGTCCGGGAGGAATCCAGCCCGGCTGCCGCTTGCCGCCGTCGAGGTGCCACTTGCCGATGAAACCCGTGCGGTAGCCGGCTGCACCGAGAATCTCGGCGATGGACGTCTCCGACTCACGCAGCCGCAGGTCGTTAGCGATCATGCCGTTGGCGTGCGAGTATTTTCCGGTCAGGATGTTGGCTCTCGCGGGACAGCACACAGGCGTGTTGGCGAAAGTGTTGCGGAAAAGAAGACCCTCGGAGGCGAGCTTGTCCAGATGGGGGGTTTTGACGTCAGGGTTCCCCATGCAGCCCATGGCCTGCCCCCTCATCTGGTCCGGAAACAGGAACAGGATGTTGGGCTGTTTCGGGGCTTGTGATTCCTGCTCGGGTCCGCCGCAGGCTGTGAGCGCGAGAGCAGCTCCTCCCGCGGCCAGGAAATCGCGCCGGCTGAAGCAGGGTTGGAGTCGGTATTGGACTGGTTGCATGCTTGACCTCAGGAGCTATTCTAATGCAGTGGTTCAATCCGTGAGTCACGCGGCCGGCACTGCCCTCGCGGCCACTAAGTGAATTGCATTGGGGGCTAGCAACCATCGCCATCTTTTCCGAACATGCTTCCTGGGATAAACTTAATGACGGCAGCCCCGCACGCGCTGAACCTAGCCCGAAACGGCGCCGGCTATGGTGTGCACTCCCTACAGTTGGCCAACTATGGCTCCGCGCCGATACCTTCGTTGGAAGTCTGCACTTAGCGTTCTCGCGGCCGCCACTTGCCTCGGTTGGTCTCTCTCGCGAGGGCTTGCGGCAGACGATACCGGCTCAGAATCAGCGGACTCGGCCGAGGAAGCCTCCCCCGCCGGCGAAGCGTCCGCGGCGACTCCAGCCTCGCCAAGCGCAACCACCAACTCGGGAACGGCTCAGCGCGAGGATCTCAACTTGCTGGGCGTCACCGATGTGAACTCCGGCGAGAGCCGCCGCAACGAAAACGTTCAATTCAACCCGGTCGACAACAACGCCCTCAAAGAACTCAACGCGCGGGTGGGAATCACCGCCACAATCATCGAGCAGTTCAAGGCCGACCGGTCTTACTTCGGAAGCGAGTTCGGACGCCGAGGCCGGTCGCCGCCGCACCTCGCCGCGTCCAAGTTCTCGGACTTCCACGGCACGGTTTACGAAACTCATCTCAACAGCCTCTTCAGCGCCCGGTCGTTCTTCCAAGTGGGCGGGGTCAAGCCGGCCAGAGAGAATGACTACGGTTTCACTGTAGGCACGACCTTGTGGAGCGGAGGATATTTCTACGTCGAAGGTAGCCAGCAAAAGATACGCGGCAGTGTCAACGGCAACGTCCTCGTACCCAAAGCCGATGAACGCACTCCGCTCGCGGCCGACCCCGAGACCCGCGAGATCGTGGCGCGCCTGATAGCCGCTTTTCCCGATGAGCCGCCCAACCGGACCGACATCGACGAACGCGCCCTCAACACCAACTCGCCGCAGGTCGTCGACACCGACAACATCGCCGCCCGCTTGGACCAGACCTTCGATCGCGACCGCTTCACGCTGCGCTATGCCCTGACCTCGCAGAAGGTCGATGCGTTTCAGCTCATCGCAGGACAGAATCCCGACACGAGCACCCAGGCCCACGCCGCCCGTGTCACTTGGAACCGCACCTGGAGCGCGACGACGATCACGGATTTCTCCATGGGCTTCGACCGCGTCGGGTCGGTGCTTGTGCCCGAACCCAACAACGCGGGTCCAAATACGCAAGTCGCTGGC
>CBDFIS010000001.1:0-17218 GCA_965248205.1 Bryobacterales bacterium | reverse complement strand
TGTCGTTAGTTTTGCGGTTATATGCGTCTCGGTAAATAATCGCCAAGGTCTGAAATGTGTGCCACAGTTTCAGCGGTGGGGTCACCACAACTTGAGAAAACTCAAACCGAGAAAGGTTCGCTTCGGAGCCCGTCGATTGCCACCCAGCCCCTCGGGTATAGTAGACGTTCCCAGGACGGCTTGATGCTGCCTCCAGATGCGCGCCAACCTCCGTCTGAGCCAGCCGTATCTTCGTTTCTAGATCGATCCCTTCGGCACTTGAGACCTCAGGCAAATTCGCTTCATAGGAAATAAGGTCCGAGACCTCCGACACGCTCTGGTCAGTGAATAAGGCCATGATTATCCCTTCCGACTGGACCGGGCTGCCTCCTGGACGGCCTTCAAGTCAGTATCCGAAATGACCGTGAATTGCACTTGTGCCGCGCGCCGGCGGCTCTCTTCCTCTTTCCTCTGTTCTGCGGCTCGTGTTCGAGCGGCTGCGCACTCCTTAGCGCTTGCTAGTTCCGCCGTCCCTTCCACGATCATGAGCGCAGCTAGTGATCGAGGCACCTCCACCAGGCGTCCCTCCTTGCCGCCGTCTTCCGTCGACAGGCTCTTTATGAAAGGAAACTCATCCTCAATCGACTCTTCCATCTGTCGAATTTTCTGATAAAACGCTTTTAGGTCCATTGTTCTTACCTGCACGTGCTGCGGGTGAACCCGCCCCCAGCGAGGGGGCGGGTTACCACACCTACGATTCCACCTGAACGCCAAACTCGTTGCGGATGACCGCCGCACCGTAAAGAACATCAACGGTAAATTGCTGCGCCAGCGTATTCGGCTGGTAGCTCATCACGACACGCATGCCAAAGTTGCCGAGCTCTGCGTGTTCCGCGATAGCACCGGTACCCGGCAAAGGCTGAGGTAGACGCCGAACCACCAGTCCGATTGCGTCGCGAGCGAAAGCGAGGTTGTGCGTCGTGACTGGCGCGCTTCCAGTCTTCGCGACGAACTGTGAACGAAAGACAACAAAGTCCTTCAGGCGTCCCACCGTCCCATGGATCAGAGCGTTGACGCCGGCCTCTCCGGCGCTTTGAAACTCACTAAAACGTGGGATCTGCCTCAGCGCCGAATAGCCGTCAGGATCGACGACCAGGAACTTGGCTTGGCTCTGCGGAACCTTTGCCTGGAACAAGGTGGTTTCAGCCGAGTCGACGACTGCCTCCGTTAGAGAAGTGCCCGGTGTTCCTAGCGTTGGATTCGCCGTAAGCGAGGCATAGAGATTCAGCAAATCAGTCTCGATCTTCTCCGCAATCGCCACTACCGCGGGTTCCATGTAGATCCGCAGCAGATCCGGCACCGCCAGGACCTTGGTGACATCCGGAATCTGGAACGTCGCCTCTGCGTGCGTATTAAGAACGATCTGGGCATTCCCCAGACTTGGATTCTGCGTAGTGACCGTCCCTCCCTCGGCGATATTGTTAGCCACCATGCTTGGAACAATCGGAATATTGACCGTGTCCCCCGCTTGGCCGAGGACCGGTTCGTAGTTTCGGCTAACCAGGTTGCCCATGACCAGGTTCCCCATCAATGCGGGCAGCGCGTCTGCTGCCACCAACTTCACGATCGCTTGCGCGACGTTCGCGGATGTAATTGCCGCCATTTAACTCCTCCTTATCACTAGTAAAGAAATGGGGCCTTCCGCGCCCCGCCTTCTGCGACTGGCTACCACTTGTCCGAGCCGTGACCGGTCAAGCGCGCAACCTCCCTCCAGGCATGAGCCGACTCTTCGTGGCTCATCCCCGGTCGGATACCATCGATGTCGAATCCCGCGGACGAAATCTCACCTTCCAGAGCTCCTGCCGCTCCCGAGCCTCCTGCAATTCGCGGAGGCAACAACTCGGGATTGTCCGCTACGAACTGGGTGAGATACTCGCGGTAGGGGATCTGTTTGCCTTCAACTTCGCCACGGAGATCACCGTCTTCCGCGCGAAAGATGTCATCCTTCACGAGCTTCAGCGCGAGGTCGACTCTGCGAACCCCAAGATCCTGCAATGACTCGCGTATCTGGGATTCGCGGTCCACGAGTTCGGCCTGTTGTCGGTTTCGGCGGCTTTCCGCTCGCACGTCAGTCAGTTGTCGTTCAAGTGATTCCCTGCGTCGTCGCTCATCGTTCAGCTTCGCCTTCCAGGCCGGCTCCTCCTGTTCGGAACTCTGCCGCGTAAACTCGCGAACCGCGTTTCGAACAAGGGCCTCCAGCTCATCGGCACTTTCACCGGAAAGTTTTGAGTCTCGTATGTTCCTTCTGAATCCCATCAATCCCTTCCCTCAAACAAAGGGTTCTTCCGGGGAATCTATGGGTAAGTGAGCTGGCTAGGGGGACGATGTTCGAGGAAGCGGCGGAACTTGCGACAGGTGGATTCAAAGGATCGTAGATCTTCTTCCGAGTCGCAGTGGTAGAGCAGGGGGCCACCTTGGCGCATCAAAGACGAGTCGCTCGACCGGCGCCTTTCTCAGAGCAGGGGTTTCATGGAAGTCGCGGATGATTTCTCCACCCAGGACCCAGAGGTTGTTCACATGCTTGCCGATCGTCCTACGAGACAGTCTCTGGTGGCTCAGGTGGACCAGGAAAGGTTGGAAATACGCGACGATTTGCTGGCCTGGGAGAAGATCTCCGGGCAACCCCATCCAGCTCGCGGCCACTCATCCAGGTCGGCAGTAGGGCAGCCAGCGGGCTTGCTGGACGGGCACGACTCGTTCTTTGCGTTCCGAGCCATGAGATGGAATGACTACGATAATAAACCACTGCTATCGCTTTCGGATTCTCTACGAACGGGCGAAATGGTCTGCCGACAAGAAAAGCATTGAGGTGCGGGTGCGGCCGAGGGTCGGCTCGGCGATTTGCTCAAGGTGTCATCAACCCGGCTGCGGCTACGACCACCTCGACGAACGGCGCTTTGAGTGATTCCTTTCTGGGGCTTGCTGGTGTTTTTCCTCTACCGCATGAGACGGGTGAGCTGTCAACGCTGCGGCGTGACGGTGGAAGAGGTGCCGTGGGCCAAGGGCAAGCACCGACTTACCCGAGCCTACATGCAGTTTTTGGCACACTGGGCGCGAAAACTGTCCTGGAAAGAAGTGGCCGAGTCGTTTCAGACCTCCTGGGAGAAAGTCTGCCATTCCGCGGAATATGTGGTGCAGTGGGGCCTCCGGCATCGAGTTTTGGAGCCGGTCCGGGCCATCGGGGTCGAAGATCCAGTACGCCAGGGGGCACAACTATCTCACCCTGGTCTATCAAATCGAGGAGGGTCCCAAGCGCCTGCTCTGGGTGGGCGGACAGAACCATCGAGACCTTGGAGGGCTTCTTCGCCATGCTCGGAGAGTCCCTGTCGGCTCAGATCGAGTTTGTCTGCTCCGACATGTGGCAGCCCTACCTGCGGGTGATCCGCGAGAAGTGCTCCCAAGCCATCCACATCCTGGACCGCTTTCAATTGTTGCCACGATGATCAAAGCGCTGGACGAGGTGCGCGCTGGCGAGGCCCGCAAGATGGTGCGGCAAGGCTATGAACCGTTACTGAAAAAGACCCGCTGGTGCCTGCTGAAGAGAAAAGACAACCTCAGCACTCCGCAACGGTTCCGCCTGCGAGACCTGCTGCACTACAATCTCGCGACCGTCCGGGCCTATCTGCTCAAAGAAGACTTCCAGCAACTCTGGGAGTATATCTCGCCCACCTGGGCCGGGAAATTCCTCGACGAATGGTGCCGGCAAACCATGCGCTCCCGGATCGAAGCGATGAAGAAGGTCGCCCGCATGCTCCGCTCTCACCGCCAGCTCATTCTCAACTATTTCCGCGCCAAAAAACAGCTCTCCTCCGGTGTCGTGGAAGGTCTCAACAACAAAGCCAAACTCACCATGAGAAAATCTTACGGATTCCGGACGTTCAGAATTACAGAACTCGCTCTGTATCACGCACTTGGAAAGCTACCAGAACCACAGCTTACCCACAGATTCTACTGACGAGGCAAACAAAAAGGGCGCCAGTACCAGACCCTCATCCGTAGAAGGGCCCAGGTCGGCGCCAATGGATCACGATATTCGCGTTGCTTACTGTGCTTCTATCTCTCGTGTCACCTCGTTCTTCGTCTCCTGACTAGCGCTTTCGAGATACTGAAGCGCGATTCGCTTATGAACCTCTTTTTGAAATCGGGACGACCGAAGTCCCAACGCCTGCAGTCCCTGCGCGTTGGCAAGCTCTTCAGAGAAGTCCGGAATATCGAACTTGTCCATCCCCCCGACATTGATCTCCACGTCGTCGCGTCGTGCCAAACGAATCAGACCTAACACCCGTCGCAGAAAGTCCTTAACGGTGTGACCGTAACTGCGAAGAACCTCGTGAGTCACCGCGAAATCCCTCTGCTTGCTTATCCCGGACTGTCCCAAGTGCCGCGCCTCGCGGCCACCGGCCTGACTCATCATGTAGCAGACCCGATAGATCTCGTCCTTTAGACGATCGAGATTGTCAGCGGCGATTTGGAAAACGTGGCCCTCGGGCTCCGTCCATCCAAACCGGTCGTTCGACCCTAGTTGGATGTAATAGGCTTCCCCAACAATCTGCTGCCACTCCCTCTCTGAGTAGATCACCGGCATGGCGAAAAGGCCCATGTGCAGAGCCCACGAAAGAGCATTCGACTTATTGAAATGTTCCTGCTGCAGTAAAGCGGCCTTGTTTGCCAGCCACAGCCCCTCTGTCACCGACATCTTCACGAGTGGGACTCGTCGGAGATCGGCTAGCCCGTGCCGGCCTTCTGCCACCAGTGCAACACCGTCCCCGACTGCCGCTCTCAGGTTCCCGCCATGAGTTTCCGATTCTCGCTTTTTCCGTGAGTAGGTCTTGAAATTCTCCCGGTCAAAATAGAGCCAACGTTCCTCGGTGATTGTGTCCGCATCTTCCAACTTCTCCTGGTACTTCGACTGCGTCCTCAACACGATCCACTCAAAATCACCCTGACTGTCCAATCTCCAGTTGATCAGTTGCCGTGGTGAGTAACGCGCCAGATAGGCTCGCGACTTACCGGCGGCATCTTCTTCCGCTTGTGTCGCCAATGGCCGCCTCAATCGTGGAAAATCGATTAAAACATAGCCTTCCCGCAAGACCAGGGTGTCGACAAGCACCTTTTGTAGAGTTGAAACCAAGGAGTTCCCGCGACGATCGCTATCCGCTATAAAATCCGTATAGAAATTCTCAATCTGGGGCGCCTTTGAGCGAAATGATACTTCGGGACGACTTCGAAACAATGCCGAGGCATACCAATCGATACAGGATCCAAGATAATTCTCGTAGAAAACCCTGGAAAGGCGCTCCGCGTACACATCGTTCGGTTCCTTCTGACGCCGAACCATATAGTGGCTCGCATTCCTGCGAAGCTGCTCTCCGCCGGCGTAGAAATCCCAATACCGCTGCCACATTTCTTTCCGATCGCGGTACTCCGGGTGTTCCCGATTTAATTGTTCAATCACAAATCCCCCGCTAACTTCGGTCGCGCATCAAACCAACCTTCTGCCGCGTTCTCCGACGCCCCCCAGACCATTCGACCGGTACCAGAGCAGGTATCCAAGCGCATCCGAAAGATGCGTTCGGTGGGAGTCGCGTTCCTTTTCGATCTGTCCGCTGTCGGGTTTGTAACAGACCTGCTCGAGATCCTTGATCAGCTCGCGGCACTTGCCGCTTATTGACAACCGTCGATCGCCTCGCGCGTTCCTAAGATATGCATTGACCGCGTTGACTCGATCCCGAACCGGTGGGTTGGAACGTGGTACAAACATCCCACCTCTTAGCCGCCGATTTTTCGCCAGAAACTCTCTGATCAGATCGTAGTCCGATGTTCCTGTTACGGTGTGATGGTTTCCCCCACTCGCGTCCCCATAGATCTCCAAACCGGCTTGATGCCCCGCGTATCGTCTGAGAAACTCATCGCAAACTTCCGGTGTTGACGATGTGCGAAGAACAATCTCGTCAACAACATGGATCCGGCCGTGCCCTTCCTGGCAGATCACCGAACTCATCGGATTAATATTGAAATCCCACGACCATAGAAGGGCCTCGTTGGAGTCGATCCGGATTCGTTCGACGTGGACTTCACGTTCAAACGCGTAGTAGACCTGTCCCGCCTGAAGATTACGGTACTCCCCGAGCGCTTCTTGT
Organism: Bryobacterales bacterium; assembly: GCA_965248205.1. GTDB lineage: Bacteria > Acidobacteriota > Terriglobia > Bryobacterales > UBA6623. The sequence continues at coordinate 11,039 of CBDFIS010000001.1, read as the reverse complement.
CGGTAAAAGTTTTCGTCATAGCTCTCTTTGAGCCGGTCATAGTAGTCCGGTGTTTTCTGCAGTATGTGCTTGTTTTCAAATGGCACGGCCTCAATCAATCGGTAGCCTTTGATGCGCTCTGCCCGAAAACGTCGGTAAACCCAGTCAAAGCCTTTCGGGGTCCAGGCCCCAAAACCGCACAGTTGTTTTGCCTCTGGGTCCCTGAGCCGCGCCTCTAAACGTATCCAGGCCCCTTCCTGCGTGTAGGTCATCTCATCCACGCCGAACCATGCTAGGTTGGAACCGCGGAGTCTCTCGTACTCTTCTAGCGACCGGAACAGAATACGTGACTGCCAGTCGTCCAGGGTCACGGTATTTGTTGCCTTATTCAGCGTAAATGGAACCTCACAACGGTCGCACAACTCAAAAAACGTTGTCATTGTTGCGTCACGCAGCATGGGGTACGTCGGTGCCCCGATAACGCCGGTCCTTCCCAGGTTTAGATAAGACAACTTGATCGCCTCGTGACACAACGCATAACTTTTCCCTGATCCCACAGGTCCTGAAAATCCTTTAAAGCGCGCGGTACTCTTGTGGAAAGCAACTTGTGAGGGCAGCAACGAATAACCCACTTCTCTCGACGCTCGGGACAACTGTTTGGTGGTTCCTTCCATAGAGAGTCTGTTTCCTCGATTTGATAGACCAGGGTGAGATAGTTGTGCCCCCTGTCGGTTCTCCGTTTGCACCTCCAAGGCGGTTCGATCTCACGCTTTCCAAATTGTCCTCCTATTGAACCCAACCATTCTTCTCAACGGAGCACTCGCTCTGATGTTCTGGAGCCTGCTCGTTCGATTGCGTTCCGGGAAAGCGATCACGACTTTGTTTCTCTGGACTCACGCTAACACAGCGACACCGGCATTCAAGGAAGCAGGCAAGGGAAAGTGTTGAAATATAAGAGAAGAAAAAAATAAAAAAACAACGTGACCGAAAACAACTGGACGGGAAAAAGTGCAAAAAAGAGATGGTTCTTCCGCGAATCGGTCCCAGTCAAACGGAAGTAAAGCCCGTTAGGCGTTGAGTCTGGTCGCGACTGGATCGGCGAACTTCCAGCGCGGCAAAGGCGCCGTCAAGCTGAATCTGGTACCCGTCACAGCAACCACCTTTCGTGGCGAACTTGGGTACGACACCCCAGAGCTTGGCATTTCAACAGCAGTTGAGAGCGGTCCGTAGAGGTGATGACGAGCTGCAGCCGAAAACTCCAGGTGACTGGGCAAGACTACCGGTTGCGGCGCTACGTGTCGAAGGCTTTGGTACGGCGGAATATCGCTGCTGAGCCGCTGGAGCCCGCGAGGAACCAAGGTCGCGTACCAGCAGGGCAGAACCCAGTTCGGGTCAGCAGGTCCCGGTGCGGGAGAAGCTCGCAGCCGGCGCAAGTTGTCTAGATCGGCGAAATCGTGTCAGTCGACGTGATTCCGGTTCAAGACAAGAACCGAGCTTGGGTCGGACAGTGTCAGGCGGTCCGGCGGCAAGTCATGCGTATTGTGGTCACCGGCCATTGACGTCGTGTGAAGGTCCGGGTCCGCTGGGGGACGTAGCAACCGAGTAGCCGCGCCGCGGGAGAGGGGAAGTTGTGCGCGCCGCGCCGTCTATTCGACCTCTCTCGGCGCCGTGTAGCCGTTCTTAGCCATGATCTGATACTTGATGGACTTGCCCTTCTTGTTGACGATTCTCAGATCTTTGTTGTTGTTGGGGTCAACGAGGCGAACCTTGATTTTGCGCCAATTACCGTCACGCTTCGTGTTCGTTGGGCTATAGGTCATCGAGTACTGGTTGCGCATCGAATAATGGATAGCCCGGAAGATCGAAGGAAACTCACCGTAGAAACGTGGGAAGAACGACATCCCACCGGTCTCTTTCGCGAAAGTTCGCATCTGGTTGTCCGCCTGAAGGAAATCCAAACGTGCGATCGGACCCATGTAACCTCGCGAGTCATACCACATTCGAAGGGCTTGCATCAGACCAACAGCGTAGACCGTTACACCGCCGTCCTGTATGATGCGCCGAGCTTTGCCGAAGGTTAGTTTGCTGAACGTGTCGACACCGGAGGCAATGAGCACAACTGCTTTGCGGCCCTCGATGTCCTTCATGCGGGTCACCGTGTCGGTTAAAGCGTCGTACAGGTTGGATTCTGAGTAGGCGGCAATTCGCAGACGTTGCATGGCCTCGTGGGTCTCACGCCGGTTCTGCGTGAAGTCACTGAGAATCTCGGGCTTGAGATCATAAGCCACCACGGCAACCCAATCCTCCGGGTCGAGCGTCTCCACGAAACCGTATGCGGCAGTCAGCGTCTGGTACCAGCTTTCCGACCAGTACTGCTGATACAGGTTGCTGAACTCGATCACGAGCGCCACCGTCATGGGAGCTTCTGAATGCCCGAACTGAAAGATTTTTTGCGGTACTCCATCCTCGACAACCTGGAAGTTTCCTTGCGGAATGTTTGGGATGAAATTGCCGTTTTTGTCAACGACCGCCACATCCACCGTCACAATGTTTGTGTCGGACGTGAAGAGCGGCTGGCCTTCCTCGGGGCCAGCCCGCCGTTTGCGGGTTTCGATGGGAGGCAATTCCACCGGCTGAGTGGGCGGAGCAGCCGAGGGCCCCGGCCCGCGGCGGGGCCGCCCAGATAACGGGCCTGCTTTCTGAGAAAGCGCCTGATAGCTTGTTCCGAGCAGCAGCCCCAGTAGGGCGATTATTGAACCTTTGGTTACGGCACGGCGGCCAGTCATGGATTCCCCCTTGTCTCGGTTGCGGCCTCTAGAGTCACCCACCACATTGGACTCTGTGCCGGAGCGTTTGGTTACTCCTATCCTATACGTTCCTGCGGGCCACTACATTCTGATACTGCTGTCGGTGGGTGTCAACTTGATCAGCATGAGCTGCTCGAACCCCTTGAGGCTGTATGGGCTCTACACTGTTAGGATGGTTGTTGGCGCGGAGGTCTCGCCCAACCGCCGCCGATCGGTTTCTGTGACGGCCATGATGCCCATGCTCTCGAGCAGCACGAGACTGGGTGAAATCGATGCCTCTGCAACTTGGGTGCCGGAGATCGAACCTGTTCCGGTCGAACAATTGGTTGGAGACCGCAGCGCAGATCGGCGACGATCCTCGAATGGAACGAGTGCGAACTGACATCACTCCCCGCACTGCCTGCTTGCGTCGGGCGGATCGAAGATCGATCAGGAGCCGGCACAGGATGCTGATCGAGGCCGCTGCTGGACTTGTCTTCCTCGGCACATTCGTTCATGCGGCCGCCCAGCCCGATTCAGCTCGGAATTTCCAGAGCGGAGCCGGCGGGACGCCGTCTGCCACCCTGGCCCAACATGAACCCGGCCGACAAGTGTCAGCCGGCAAGTTCCTCGTTGCCAATCGCAGTCTTCGAGATCCGAACTTTGCCAAGACCGTTGTCCTGTTGACGGACCACAGCGAAAAAGGGGCCATGGGGCTCATTATCAACCGCGAGACCAATGTGCGGCTGGCCGAGGTACTGCCCGAAACAAAAGGGCTGGAGCATCGGTCGGAGACCATTCATATCGGTGGCCCGGTCGCCCACCGCGGCATGATGTTGCTGATCCGTACAAATGAAGCGCCGGAGGACGCCCAGCGCGTGCTCGACGGGCTGTACTTGAGCGCCAGCCGCACGATGCTGGCAACGATGATCTTGGAAAGCGACAGTGACACCTTTCGGGTCTACTCTGGATACTCGGGCTGGGGCCCGGGCCAACTCGAAGGCGAGATAGAAGAGGGAGCCTGGCATATTTTTCCGGCCGACGCTCGAACTGTGTTCGATCCCAGTGTGTCGGAGGTATGGCAGCGCTTGATTGATCGAACCCAGATTCGTTTCGCATGGGTCGAACATCGCGTTCGCTAACACGTCGTAAAACAACTTCAGGAATACCGCTCGTAGAGGCCAACCAGCATCCGTCAGGGCGCGGATTCGCCCGAAATCAACCTCTATTAGGCTTGTGATCACGGCAAAAACCGCCGCTCGGCCGCCGAGACTCTTTCAGAGGAGCGGCACAAGGCGGCAGCAGCGGCTCTAAGCGCTACGCAGTCTGTCGGTGCTGGGCTGCCTTGATTACCAAGAACCGGTCGCTAACTAGGCCAGCTCAGCCTGTCCGGGGTACACCGCGCCGCAGCAACTCCAGCCGTACCCGCTTTCGATGTTCCGCTTTTTCCTGCAGTGTGCAGTCGGACCAGTCGAAACCGTCTTGGCGCGCCACGAGCGTGCTTGCCCAAGCTTGGGCGAATTCGTAGTTCCCCTCAAGCTCCCAGCCGTTGATCACTTCGGCAAGGATCTTGACCGTTGGGATTTCGTGCGACTGAACGCGTTCCAAATATCCGTCATTTCGGAACTCGTAGACCAGCTCAACGACCGAGTTGACCTGCTCGTCCGTGAGACCCCGGAGCACGTCCGCAAGCAAAGAAACCGCGTGCCGTTGCCGCGTAGTGAGCGGTACACGACCGCCTTCCACCACCGAAAATCCGGCTTGATTTGTCACTTGATCCGCCATCAGATCAAAACTACCCCTGTGACTTTATCGGTCGGAACCGGCGAGAACTGTAGAAGTCGGCCACGCACGCAGGCCATCCAGAGATTCCACAACCACCGACGAACCAGACACAGTGAAGTCAGGGGGGGCGGACCCACGAGCAGGATTCCCTATACTCTTGACAGACCAGGAGGATTTCGTGCTGGATCGTAGAAAGTTCTTGGGAGCCACGACCGTGACTGCAGCCGCGGCCTTGGCGAGTTGCAGCCAGGGCGCGGACACAACCTCCACCGCCGCCGACTTGACGAAACCATCGGTTCCCTCCTCCTCCGCGCGGCGCTAGACTGGAAGGCCCGCGCCTCTGATATTCTATGAATCTGATTTCAAGGGACTTCCGCAAGATTGGTTGCGGAACAAAACCTAGCCGGCCGTGTTCGATCGCCACAAACAAAAAGCCGCGATCCTGTTTGCGGTCGCCGACGTCCTGCTGACGGTCTGTGCCTTTGAGGCCGCCTACCAGACGCGTGTTGTGCTGCCTCTGGAGCGGGTCTTTTTCATCATCGCTCCGATGAAGGCGCTTTTGTTGGGCGCCACGCTTCTGTTTTGGGTCGGGATTGGAAGCTGGATCGGGGCCTATCGCCGGTTTTATGGAAATGACAGCCGCGCGGCGGTCCACGACACGTTGCTTCAAGTCCTGTTTGGAACGATCGGACTAGTCACTTTCCAGTTTCTGCTGCGGCTCGACTTGAGCCGCGCCTTTATCGGGCTTTTCGCCACCTACAGTCTGGTCTTGCTGCTGTTTTACCGCCTGCTTGCCGGGAAAGTGCGAGGGTATATCCGGCGACAGTTTGGAGCAGAGGTGTTCTATGTCGTCGTTGGAACGGGAGCAAGGGCGCTAGAGATAGGCTCGCGCTTGGAGCAGACTCGCGACTACGGGACCCAGTTACTGGCGTTCGTCGATCCGGTTGGATCCGCCAATCAGAGCGTCAGGCTGAGCCAGGACTATCCTGTGAAAGCGTTGCCGGAGTTGCCTGCGATGCTGCGGCGGCACGTGATCGACGAGATCATTTTCGCGGTCGAGCGGGAGAACTTGGCCGGGCTAGAGGAAATTTTTCTACTTTGCGACGAAGAAGGCGTCAAGACACGGGTTGTGATGGATCTGTTCCCGCACGTGAACAGCCGCGTCTACCTGGAAGGTTTCGGAGGAATTCCCCTGCTCACGTTTTCGGCGACGCCGCATGATGAGCTGAGGCTGTTCGTCAAGAGGGTCATCGACGTACTGGCGTCCGCGGCGGCACTCGTTGTTCTGGCCCTTCCAATGGGAGTGTCGGCGGCACTGGTGTGGCTGACTTCCACGGGACCCGTCATTTTCCGGCAAGAGCGCTGCGGACTCAATGGCCGCCGCTTCGTCTTCTACAAATTCCGGTCGATGGTCGAGAACGCCGAAGCTCTCAAGACCAACCTCGCGCACCTCAACGAAAAAGACGGGCCTGTCTTCAAAATCTCCAACGACCCTCGCTTGACGGCGATCGGGCGCTATTTGAGGCGCTTCTCAATTGACGAGTGGCCGCAGCTTTGGAACGTGCTCCGCGGCGACATGTCGCTGGTCGGCCCGCGCCCGGCGGTACCTTCCGAAACTGATCAATACGAGACATGGCAGAGGCGCAGGCTGCGAATGCGCCCCGGTCTGACTTGCCTTTGGGTGATCAAGGGGCGCGACGCGATAGGGTTTGACACCTGGATGAAGCTGGATCTCGAATACATCGACAACTGGTCGCTGTGGCTTGATCTGAAGATTATCTTTCTGACGATTCCAAAAGTGGTGGGAGCGCGGGGCGCCAGTTAATCACAGGATCGGGTCCCTTTTTGTCCAGCGCGGATAGCATGCTGGAACTCATCGGGCAGATGCGGCTCGGTGGCCGCCACTATGCTTCGGTTAAGCGGGGCGCTAGGTTGTTTTCGCCGCCTACGTCGGTCAGGCGGAAGTCGCGGCCTTGGAAGTGATAGGTCAGGGCTTCGTGATCGAGGCCCATCAAGGTAAGAATGGTCGCGTGCAAGTCGTGGACATGGACCCTGTCCTCCGCGGCTTGCAGGCCGATTTCGTCGGTGGCCCCTATGATCTTGCCGCCGCGGACACCGCCTCCGGCCATCCAGACGGAGAAGCCGTAGGGGTTGTGGTCGCGGCCGGCGCTGTTGAGCGCGCCTCCCTCGCCTCCGTCGGTAAACGGCGTTCGCCCAAAGTCGCCGCCCCAGACGATCAGGGTTTCCTCCAGCATCCCGCGGCTCTTGAGGTCCGTCAGCAACCCGGAGATCGGCTTGTCGACTTGCGCCGCCATCGTCGTGTGATTGTGGTCGAGCTGGTTATGGCCGTCCCAGCCGGGGCTGCCTCCCTGGCGTCCGCAACCAGAGTAGATCTGAATGAAGCGCACGCCGCGCTCGACCATCCGGCGGGCCAGCAGGCATTCCTTGCCGAACTCCCGCGTCGTTTCGTTGTCGAGTCCGTAGAGCTTTTTTGTAGCTTCGGTTTCGCCGGAGATGTCGGCCAAGTCCGGAACCGAAGTTTGCATCTTGAACGCTAGCTCGTAGGACGACATGCGGGCGGCAAGCTGCGAATCGTCCTGGCGCGATTCCAGGTGCTGCTGGTTGAACCAGTTGAGCTTGTCGAGCATCGTGCGCTGCTCATCGGCTGTGAATTGCTTGGGGCGATTCACGTTCAGAATCGGCGGGCCGTAACTTCGCAGGACCGTGCCCTGATACATGGCCGGCAGGAACCCGGAGCCGTAGGCGGGTGATCCCGATTTGATCCCGCCGTCGAGCATGACCATGTAGGCGGGCAGGTTCTCGCTCTCGCTGCCCAGCCCGTAGACGACCCAGGAGCCGAGGCTCGGACGCCCCACCTGCGCCCAACCCGTGTTGAGCCAGTTCTGTCCCGTGATGTGAGTGAATCCGTCGTGATAGCAGGACCGGATAACCGCCATGTCATCGGCGTGCTCTGCGGTGTGCTCGAACAGGTCGGAGATATCGATGCCGGACTGGCCGCGCTTTTTGAAAGTGCGCCGAGTGCCGAGTAGGGGCTGTTTGTCATTCTTCGAGAATTGAAAATCGAGCTTGCCGAAACTCGGCGGCGTCAGTTGGCCGTCCAGCTCATTGAGCAGCGGCTTCGGGTCGAACGTATCGAGGTGGCTGGGCCCGCCATGCATGAACAGGAAAATGACGCTGTTGGCTTTGGCGGGGAAGTGCTGGGCCTTGGGAGCGAATGGATTCGAGGCAGGCGAAGTGCTCGCTGCCGCGCTCGCGGATTCCTGGCCGAGCAGATAGCCGGCGGCCAGAGAGCCGAATCCCAGGCCGCTTTTCGAGAGGAATTCACGGCGGGAAGTGACGACCGTTTCTCTACCGCAGAATTGATTGCCAGTTGGGTCTGTCATGCTCACGGTTTCTGTTGTTGTCGGCGGAGGCGCCGCAGCCGACGGACAAGTCTTAGGATAACTCTCTCGAAAGAGTTCCTGGGCGCGTCGGATCGGGCTTGAACAACGCCTCCACTTACACGCAGGGGACTCTGTTTCGGCCAGCCGACGTGGCGCAAGCTCTCAGCTTGCCGAGTCGAGACTCGTCTCGACGCTTGGCCCCTGAACGCTACCGCAACCCACCGCGCCCGGCTTTCCCAACCGGCAGGAACACCGGCAACCGGCGTCGGAGTTCCTGCTATCCGTCGCGTGCTACTGAATCGTGACCGTTACGACGTTGGCGGGTCTGCCGTCGACGATCACCTGAACATCGACTTCTCCCATGCCGATTAAGCTGCGTGGGATGATGGCGTTGATCTGGTCGAGCCCGACGAAATCACCTTGTTCGGCAAAGCCAATCACCTCGGCGGTCTCGCCCCCCATCGTTACTTCAACGGTTTGGGCGCCGCGCACGCCGGTCGCAAAAATCAGCAGCACGACTTGGTCTGTCTCCGGGCCGAGATCGATCGGTACCGGTGTGCCGGTCCCGTCGATCACGGTTACCGGTGTCTGCGTGCCCATGGCGTCGACGCGGGTGGCACCTGCGGCCGCCGGTCCGCTGCCGATCTGATTGACGGCAAAAACTCCGGGTCCGGTCGCCCCAATCATGATCGTTGTCGACTGCGGGTCGCCGCCATCAGGTATCACACTCAGGGTCGCCATGCCCTCCGCGGTTCCTTCCGGGATCATTGCGTTGACTTGGCCAGGCGATGCGAAAAACTGCGGTGCTTGTCTGGTCTCGCCCGCGCTGTCGGTGACTTCGACAGTGACGCCTGCCAAGGTCGTCGGCAGCGGTGTGTCGTTCGCTATTTCCGTGTCGTTGCTAAAGCCCTGGCCGAACACCGCAACGATCTCTTCGGCGGCGAACATCGGCCCCAGGAAGCTGGCCGCGTTGGTGGGTGCAACCGGGGTGCCGGGTACGACCCGCTCTTGCACCAAGTAGATGCGATCCCCCTGGTTCGAGAAGTTCCCATTGGCGGCGTTGCCGGCAGCCGCGAAGAGGATAGGGCCTACGTTGACATCCGGCGCCGTCCAGTTCAGCTCGAAGCTTGCGGCGCCGTCCTGGGCGGGCTTCGGCGCGTTGTGCGTCGGGTACTGGATCACAACGTCCGGACAGATCGGCCTTGGCCGTCTTGACCTACTGTCGTCGCGAATGCGTACGCTCATGTCGCTTTCCGCTTGTGCAAACTCACCTGCTTGAAAGCAGCCTAGAGGAGCCTGGGAGGTGATTTCGAACCCGCGAATCATCTGAGACGCATCCGGGTCAGTCACGGTCACTGTGACCGGGACCGTCTCACCAGGTGTATACGTGTACTCGCTCATCGGCATGCCGTTGACGGAAAGCATCACACTGCCTGGCCCGCTATTCGGCGCGGCGCCAGTGTGACAACCTATTGTGCAGTTCAGCTCGCCCGCAAACGGGCCACCCGTCCTGCGTTGGTCAGCGCCGCCCGAATTTGAAATCAAGTAAAGCGGGCACCAACACAGTGCCGTCAAAAGCATCGTGAACGCAATTCGACTATTGATAAACTTCATGCAACCCCCTTTTCGTAAACGCCCCCCACAATCGCAGGGGAACAGTAATATTCATCTGTCTGCCGGCTCATCGCAAGAAAAAATTGTGCCTAGAACGCGGAATGCTCGCGAGCGTCACGCTGTTTACAGTTCCTTTGGCGGTTTTGGGTCCATATTCCGGTTGCTGCCCAAAACGATTCTTGGCAAACGAGTATCCTGCCGCCCACCGCGGTGTCGCGGACGACGTGGTGGAAAGATGATTGAAGTTTCGGTTAAAGAGAATCTGGGCGCGAGGGCTCGAAACGGTCAGAGTACCCGCCGCCGCTAGTCCACGTACAAGAACTCGTTCATGTTGAAGACCATCAGGGCAAATTGCTGCAGCCGGTCACTAAGTTCCTCGGTGGACTGCTGTGAACCGGAATCGACTTCCAGCATTTCGAGTGCATTTTGGCGCTCTTCGGGGGAAGGGGGCCTCGCAAAGGCGGCGAGCCAAGTGTTGTCTACCCACGCGCCTGGGTCTTCGCCGTGTTCGGCGATCAGCCTCTCGGCAAACGAACCAGCCTTCTCGATCACGAAATCGCCGTTGAGCATCGTTAGCGCTTGGGGGGCGACGGTCGTTACGTCGCGGCGGCCGCAACTGGTCGAGGAATCGGGCGCATCAAAGGTCGTGAACATCGGAAACGGAAACTGACGCTTCACGAAAACGTACACGCTGCGGCGGTCGTGGGCAGCTAGATCGAGCGACTCGGGCCAGTCGTCGACATCCCACATGCCCAGCCGTTCTTCTTGGCTCAGCGGCGGCAGAACAGGCCGCCCGCCCATCTCCCAGTTGATGGTCCCGGAGACGGCAAGCACTGAGTCTCGCAAGATTTCGGCATCGAGGCGCCGCCGGTTCATCCGCCACAAATAGAGGTTTTCGGGATCGATCTTAGCGTTGGCCTCGCTGAACTCGCTCGACATCTGGTAGGCGCTCGAAAGCAGGATCAGGCGGTGGATCTTCTTGATGCTCCATCCCCGCGAGACAAACTCTGTGGCCAGCCAGTCCAGCAGTTCCGGGTGCGTGGGAGGCTCTCCCTGGCGTCCGAAATTATTGGGGGTCGAAACGATGCCGCGCCCGAAATGTCCTTGCCAGATGCGGTTGACCATGACTCGCGCCGTCAGCGGATGCTCGGGGTCGCTCATCCATTGGGCCAGAACTTTTCGGCGTTGTGGAACAAACGGGCGGTCCTCGGGCTCGTCCAGATCAATCTCGCGGCCTCGGCTGAGAATCTTCGGAACGCCCGGCATGACCAGCTCGCCCTTCGAGCGCCAATCGCCCCGCGAAGTCATGTGCACCGGATAGACAACGTCGGCATGTCCCAGAACAGTCGCCGATTCGAGAACGAAGTTTGCTTTGGCGGCGGCCTTTCCCAACTCGGTGATCAAAGTAGCGCGCCGGTCGCGTTCCTCGGGGGTATAAGGCAGCTCGGCGGCGTACCCGGCCGCATTTTCG